>JAJAZF010000066.1 GCA_026785875.1 Chamaesiphon sp.
AGCCAAAGCCACGCTCTTCAACCCCTTTGCCGATTGTGTGGAAATGTTAAGATAAAGACATCAACCATTTTCTCGATCGTGCAAATGTCAAAGTCGTCACTTCCGAAAGTTGTAGTTATTGGTGCTGGCATCGGCGGATTGACAGCGGGTGCATTGTTGGCGAAACGGGGATATGAAGTCACGATATTCGATCGAGCGATCGTCCCAGGCGGCTGTGCATCTACATTCAAACGCCAAGGTTTTACCTTTGATGTCGGAGCTACCCAGGTAGCGGGATTAGAACCAGGTGGCATCCATCATCGGATTTTTAGCGAACTAGGTATCGATTTACCGCCAGCGACACCCTGCGATCCTGCATGTGCGGTATTTTTGCCTGGAGAAACTACCCCGATTAGTGTCTGGCGCGATCCTGCACGTTGGCAAGCCGAACGTCAACAACAATTTCCTGGGAGTGAGCCTTTTTGGCAATTTTTACAACAACTATTTGCCGCTAGTTGGGACTTTCAAAGTCGCGATCCAGTCTTACCACCGCGCAATCTGTGGGATGTGACGCAATTAGTCGGCGCACTGCGATTGAATACGCTGATTACGGTACCGTTTACCCTATCTACCGTCGGCGACGCGCTGAAATGGTTTGGATTGGATCGCGATCGACGGTTGCGGACATTTCTCGATTTACAGTTAAAACTCTACTCCCAAGTGACGGCAGCAGAAACCGCTTTATTATACGCGGCAACGGCTCTAGGCGTGTCTCAGACCCCGCAGGGACTGTATCACCTTCAGGGGAGTATGCAGGTATTGAGCGATCGCTTGGTGGCTGCGCTAGAGCGGGATGGTGGCAAATTATCGATGCGGCAGACGGTCGAATCGATCGAGTGTGACGAGGCTGGAGTCACAGGCGTAACGATCCGCAACCAAAAAACAGGCGCAATCTGGACGGAAACCGCCGCTGAAGTGGTGGCAAATGTCACGGCGCAAGATTTAGTCAGATTACTGGGCGATGCGGCTCCTAAGTCTCATCCGATTCCCTTATTGTCACTTGATGGCTATCGATCGCGTGTCAAAAGTTTACCCCAAGCTTCGGGCGCATTTGTGGTGTATCTGGGAGTCAAAGATGCGGCGATTCCGGCAGGATGTCCGCCGCATCTGCAATTTCTCTACGATTACGATGGGATTATTGGCGAAAATAATTCGCTATTTGTCTCCGTCAGTCATCCTGGAGACGGACGCGCACCTGAAGACAAGGCGACGATTATTGCATCCTCATTTGTCGATCCGCATCAATGGTACGGCGAGGGTATTGATTATGCCGCGATGAAGGCGGAATATACCGCAACGGCGGTGGCTAAATTGGGCGAATTTTTCGATCTGGCACCTGAAAATATCATCATCACTGAAGCAGGTACACCGCGCACATTTGAGTATTATACCGGACGCGATCGCGGCATCGTCGGCGGGATCGGGCAACGAGTATCGACATTTGGGCCGTTTGGCTTTGCGACGCGCATCCCTGTGGCGGGACTGTGGATGGTTGGGGATTCTACCCATCCTGGGGAAGGTACAGCCGGAGTCAGTTATTCCGCATTGACTGTCGTCCGCCAAATCGAGCAGCAGGTGTTAGGTTAGCGCACCATCCCAAATGCTTACTTTAGTTGGATCGTTAACTCAAATCTTAGCAATCTCTCAGCTTGAGGTGTCAATATAATAACGGTAAAGAATCGATTTATAATAAATTTGAGCATAAAATATAACTAAAGCTTAAATAGCGATCGAGATTCAAATACTTAGGTGGTAACTAGTTATTAGCTCGACTCAGTGTCTAATTGACAACCGATCGCTGTATACTTACTGTTGACTAACAATAGTCTGTCCGAACTTAAATTCCCGTAAAGTTTTATCTATGGCTATTCTCGATCGACAAGGTAGATTATTTGGTAAATTCAGCCTCCTCGACATTGGTGCTGTCCTCGTAATGTTATTTGTGGTCGTGGGGATTTTTCTGTCTCCGGCTAGTACGGGACGAATTAACGGACAGGATAAGGCTTTAGCAGTAGAGGCGGATGTCATTGTCAGAGGGCTAAATGTGCTCGATCCCGCATCTTTGATGACTCAGTTCAGCCCAGGCAGTAAACTGAGTTTTGTGATTCGCAATCAGCCAGCCGGACAAGTCGATATCAAATCAGTTCGCCAACTCGATCGAAATCTTGCAATACCACAGGCTGATGGTTCTGTCAAGGCAATGAAAGACCCCAGACCCGATTCATATAGTGTAGATATGATTGTGACGGTGACTGGCAAGGGTGTGAAAACTAAAGAGGGATTGGTACTCGGCAATACCAAAATGAAGATTGGTTCTTCGGTAGAAATCGACCAACTCAATTACAATTTCAACGGCACTGTCATCGATATCCGCTATCTGGACAAATAATATCAATCGTTGCGTCTGAACTGTAGCCTCATTTGCCGGATTCGACGAGCTAGTATGACCAATGCTAATTGCGTTGTTCCAGCGCAATTAGCTACATTTTAGGATCGATCGTCAGATGTCGTCGGCAGGGGTTGACTAGCGGCTGCGGTGAGGGCATAATCTTTGAACCGCTCCATGTCCGCCTGGAGCGTACCTTCGACAGCTTTACGGACAAAACCATTATCCATTAATAATGCCAAAAATCCTGGCACTTCGTAGGCAATAGTCAATTTGACGATGCTGGTTTCCTTGCGATCGTAAAATCTAATCGCCCCACGATTTGGTAATCCATCAACTGACTCCCACTGAATAATTTGATGCGGAATTTCCTGGAGAATCCGGGATAACCAAGTAAACTCAAAAGTCCTCGTCCCCAATTTCCAGCGGGAGAGTTCGGGACTACCTTCGACGATTTGAACTGATTCGATCCACTTCATCCAGCGCGGCATTAACTCAATATTTTGCCACAGATGCCACACTTGGTCGATCGGTACCGCAACTTCAACTTGAACGCTGTGTTCTAACCATTCTGACATGATAAGGAGGGGGAGGGGGAGAGGTTAGAGGAGATGGGTGGGAGGCGGGTTTAGTCAGCTAAACCCGTCATCTATAGTCGAGCGTGTGCCTAATTAGTTAGAGGCAATCTGCTGTCTGTTTTAAATCACTAAAACTAGCGATAACTGCGCTCGCTGCTTGCTTACCGGAAATTGTGGCTCCTTCCATACTATCAATATAATCTTGAGCAGTATAGCTACCAGCCAGGAAGAAATTGTCAATCGGTGTCGCTTGGGTGGGGCGAAAAGGGTCCATCCCTGGTTTTTCGCGGTAAAGTGATTGTGCTAATTTGACGACACTAGACCAAGTTACCTTTAATTCACGCGCAGAGGGGAATAGGTTGTTGACTTGATCGACGACATGTTGAACGATGTCCTCATTTTTCATCGGGATAAAGCGTTCGCCTGGAGTCAATACTACTTGCAACAGCGAGCCTTCACCTTCTCGATAATAATCGGCGGGACTGGTCAGCGCAAGATCCGCAAAGCAGGAAAAATCTGCATCAGCACTATATAACAGGTTATCAAGTCCGGCTGCATGGGCTAATTGGTGCCGTTCGGCGCGATCGTGCATTTCTGTCACCCAACCATCAAACCTAAGCTGTACGGTGGTGACGGGGACTGCTTCGAGCTTGAAAATGTTATCGAAGAAAGCCGATTTCCGCCACTGTGCGGGAACGATCCGATGAATACCTGGGACATCGCAAGCACAGACATAGGCATCAGCCGTAATAGTTTCGATCGAGTCTCCACTAGCAATATCAAATCCAGTAATGTGGATCTTATCGCCTTCTCCCGTGTATTTAACTTGCCGTAATTGGCTGCGGGTGTGGATTTTGGTACCTCTAGCTTCCAGGTATTCAACAATCGGTTTGTGGAGATATTCGGCTGGTGAGCCTACCAACATATTTAGTTTTGATGCTTCGGTTTTGGAGGCAAACATCATAAAGATCGTCAGCATACATCGCGCTGAGATATTTTCCGTATCGATAAATCCTAGTGCTAGGGCGATCGGGTCCCACATCCGGCGGAGGCTATGATTATTACCACCATGCGATCGAAACCAATCAGCAAAACTGACTCGATCGAGATCGCGAATCAGTTTCATCCCCGCCTCATAGCTTACCAATCCTGGCACGATCGGACTAGTGCCCAGTGCGAGTGCATTGCGGAGTTTATCGACGATCGTCAATTGTCCGGTGGTAAAGAATGCCTTCAATCCATGAAAAGGTGCGCCGAGGAAAAACCTAAAATCCAGCTTGCCGATATCGCCGCCAGCATTGACAAAATTATGGACGTGTTCTTTGGGTAAAAAGATATCTGTGGCTCCAATCCGCTGCATCAGTGCGAAGAGATTGGCGTAGTTGTTGAAAAAGACGTGTAAGCCCATCTCGATGTGATTACCATCAGCATCTACCCAACTGCCAACTTTTCCGCCAACAAAGGGACGCGACTCAAAGATCTCTACCTCATGTCCTGCATCGACCAAATCGACGGCTGTAGCCATGCCTGCCAATCCCGCACCAACTATTGCAACCCGCATATCTATTTCGTTGTTTTCAGTATCTTTACAGATTTTAAGATTTTTTAAGCATTTGTGCATCCTTTCGCAGCGCACATTCACTACTTACTGCCGTACCTGTGTCAAATTAGATATCTAGAGTGGATGGTGAATGGTGGATCGATCCTCGTTCCGTAAGCGCGGGAGTCGCAGGCGTTGCCAACGCGTTGGCGTTGGCGAAGCCTGCCGTAGGCACAGCCTCTCGTTCCGAGAAGAGGCAGTGCCTACGGGTGGTACGGGAGTAGCCGCTCGAGTCAGATTCGAGGCTCTCCAACATCATTAGCGATTGAGGTTGTTATTTATCAGTAAATGGTGTTATATTAGTCTAGTCGAGTTGAAAGACGACGCGGAGTAGAGCAGCCTGGTAGCTCATCGGGCTCATAACCCGGAGGTCACTGGTTCAAATCCAGTCTCCGCAACCAATTCTAATTAAAGTAAAGTCTGCAATGACTAAGCAATATTAGATTTTCCAACTTCGACGCGGAGTAGAGCAGCCTGGTAGCTCGTCGGGCTCATAACCCGAAGGTCGCTGGTTCAAATCCAGTCTCCGCCACCAAATGTAACAAAAAGCCGGATCTTCACAGGTACGGCTTTTTGCTGTCAGGGTATCGATGTCACTGCGATTTTAAGCCAAAATTTCCTAATTCAATCCTTGGTATCCTAGAGTTTAATCGCGATCGACATCCCATCACCAATCGGGATAACTGAGACACTGACTCGTGGATCTGTAACTAGCTGCCGATTGAATCGATCGATACCGAGCGTAAATTCATCATTATAAGTATCGGGATTTAGAACTCGTCCCTGCCAGAATACATCAGTTGTTACTAATAGTCCGCGCGGGCGCAATAACTCGATCGCCCGCTGATAGGATGGGTATTGATGTTTTAGTCCATAGATCGTAATTAAGTCAAAAGCTGGCACCAGATCGAGAATTAATAGTCGATCGAGCAATTCTAACCCACTGCCGACTTGAAGATCGATTTGGGTAGTGACTCCGCCTTGCTGCCAGTAAGCACGGGAAATGTCTAAATGTCTTCCAGCTACCCCAGAACTAATTAGCTGCCCCTGTGGAGGCAATGCCAAAGCTAGAGCGAGGGTAGTGTAGCTACTAAAAATCCCAATCTCTAATACCCGACTAGCGGCGATCGATCGCATTAGCAGCGCGATCAGTTGTGCCTGTGCCAGAGTAGGCTGCATTTGAGCGAGGGGATAGTCTACTGTATCTCGTTGTAAATTGAGCAGTAAATCATCAGGTGGAGTAGATACAGATGCAATGTACCGATCGATTCTGTCTTCTACTCCAGTACTCGTCTGCTGACAATTTGGACGATGGTATTCGACAAATTGACGAGCACAATCCTTGCATTGATACCGCTGTCTCGCTCGATAGAAGCCATGCTTGCGAATATTAGTGGATTGACAATTGGGACATTTCATTCAATCTGTAACTGCCTTTACAGAATCGCTCCTACAGGATAATGTTGGGTTCAGAGCAGTGGTGCATAGGACTCAAGGAGCGAGCTAACTTGTTTGACAACCTCGTCTCCACTTGGTTTAGCGATCGCTTGACGTTCGGGGAAAAATTCAGGACGATCGAGATTCTGGGAAATTGCCGACTCAACTTGCTGGGTAATCAAATCTTGGAGTTCTTTTTGGGCGCGATCGCGTTGATAGCTGGCACCTTCTTCTGTTGTAGCATAAAGCGGGGGGAGACGATTGAGTGCATACGCAGCGATATCGCCAACATCTAGCTGAAGATCGCTATCCACCTCAATCGCGGTAATCTGACTAATGGTTTCGGTAATTACCAACTCTTCCATCACATTGATAAATTGTTTGCGCGGGACTGTGACAACTTCTCCAGCAAGTAATCCCCCCATCAAACGATCGAGTGCCATGTACTCTTCTACTGATAGTTCCGCCGCACTATCGCAAATTCGCCCTACCTCTGCTTCCATCGCTGGGGTAAGATAGCCTTCATTTAAAGCATGTTCGACGATCGCTTGTATATTCATCATTTGCAAACAGTTAATAATAATTCTGGATCGCCTAAGTGCTAACGCTGACGTTAAACCACTATTTACATATATTGTTCCCTCAGGATAGACAAAGAGAAACAGAGTGCAGGGAATTGGGAGTTGGTTTATTGCGATCGATAGCGAACGTAGTTTTGGTAATCAGTTGACAGTTGACAGCGATTCGCGCTCCTCGGGTTCCCCGAGGGTTTAGCGAATCAAGACAGTTGACAGTTGACAGCGATTCGCTTGATTACTCGATCGCGATCGATCGCCATTGAACGGGATCGACTGAGACAGCATTGACATATAGCCCCCAATGGAGATGAGGCCCTGTAGACGATCCAGTCGTACCGATCGCGCCAATCCGATCTCCAGGCGCGAGCATTTGCCCTGCTTCGACATTAATTTTGCTCATGTGCATGAAAATACTGACAACTCCTTGTCCGTGATCTACTCCCACTACATTACCATGAACGCGAAAACCCTTATTTTCATAACCTACTAAGACAACTTTGCCACCAGCGGGAGCCACCACATCAGAACCATAAGCACCCGCATAGTCTAAACCGCGATGATAATAGTCCTTGGCAAGCTCCCCATTGTAGTAGCGACGGACACCGTAAGGAGAAGAAGTTCTCCCCTGATTGGGAGCGATAAATTTGCCATCCCACAGTTTATCGGGACTGACAGTAGCTTTGAAAGCGGCTACTTGCTTTAATTCTAATTCTGTCGCCTCCAGCCCAGATTTGCCTGGGGAGAAATTGATGCGTTGGAGCGGAAATTTGCGATCGCTGACTGAGACTTTGAGTGTAGTCTTACCAGTATTGTCAGAGATCGTCAACTCTCGATCCCCTGGTTTTTCGAGCGGGGTAGTCGGCACCATCGCCCGAAACCCATTGGTACCCACTTCAAATACTGGATAAGTTTTACCGCCAACTTTCACCATCGGTGGGGTAGGCTTACCAGGAGATGGGGTGATATTTACAACGATCGTTTCCCCTAATCGGGGCTTTGCAGGTGTAAATTGGTTGCTTAGTGCCAATCCTGGAATTTTTACAGCCGATGATATAACGATCGTCAACGCCATTGCACCCAATAAGATCGATCGCCAATTACGGAATGAAAAGCGATCGCGTAAGAGCGAATTTAGTAGTTGAGGTGATGCTTTGGCAAACAGAGACTTAGCCATAGAGATTCTAGGTACAAAGATAGGGTAGAGGGAGGGAAGAAGGAA
>JAJAZF010000067.1 GCA_026785875.1 Chamaesiphon sp.
CGTTTTTATGCGGGGGTTCCCCCCGCATAAAAAAACGACAAGACAGGGGCACCCCTACACAATTAATCCGTAGGGGTGCCCCTTGTGGGTACCCATGGGTTGTGGCAGTAATAGTACCTGAGTATCGGTGCAAGATGTGAGTAAATGTATTTGAGTGATTAGCATCGCCCAATCGCAGCGACGTTTTGGGGGCGTGGCGGGATCGCCCGCCACGCGGGATCGCGGGTTAGTAAGCCAACCTAACCACCCCCTCAGACCGATCGCCCCAGCAGTGCCCACCTGACTGGGACGAGCCGCTTTCAACCGTTAACTATATTCAGTACACTGGTAAGATCGATCGCTGACAACTAGGGCAGACAGCATGAATTGTCAACTGACAATCGAGCAGATGGTACCCCTCTTTTTTAGAAGTTTTATCACCAATTTTCAAGACAGATTCATTCTTGAATTCGATGGTTTGATTGCACCGGACACAAATCAGATGGTGATGATGATGGTATGGCTGATTTATTTCGTAGTGTTTGTGATCCTCAGCTAGCTCAAGTTCGCGCAATATCCCCATCCGCGCCATGAGTTTGACTGTACGATAAATAGTAGATAAACTAATGTCATGTCCCTCAGTTTGGAGCAGATCGTAAAGATCTTCTGCGCTGAGATGTTTACCAGCATCTAAGTTTTGAAAAATGTCGAGAATGATCTGCCGTTGGGGCGTGAGTCGCCAGCCGCGTTCGTGTAATTCAGCTTTGAGGGAGTCTGCTGTGTAGAATGACATTCTCATCACCCAATTATTGTGGTTAATTACCATCATATCTAACTTGGGAGCTATTTGCAAGAAGCGAGTCTTATTGAGAATAACTCTCTTTTAATTAGGCTTTAAGTATTCGTGGATGCGCCCACGCCCTAGTTCCCCGACGGTTTAGCGAAAAGGTGCTTCACTTGGGGAAACCCCAAGTGAAGCACCTTTTCAAGACAGCGGCGTTTTTATTCGGGGGGAACCCCCGAATAAAAAAACGACAAGACAGCGCAACCTTGCAGGTATTAGGGAATGATTAGGGGTTAGGGAGTAAAGCGAACGCAAACGTTTTTAAGCCTACCTAAAGCCTAGCCCCGACCTGTCACAGACAATCCTTCAACAATTAGCGATGGTGTATGACAGGGACCATTCCAATCGATATCGGCACCGAGTGCGACAACTTTTTTCAGGGCTGTATATACATTGCCACTCACCATTGTGTCCTTAATCCGCCCACTAATTCGACCATTTTTGACACGATAACCTAGCTCGACATTGATCGAAAAATCACCAGACATTCCAGCTTCATTGCCGAGAATTTGGTCGATGATGATGCCCGAATCGAGATGTTTGACTAGTTCGGGAAAGCTCATCGTCCCAGGTGCGATCGTCAGATTGACCAATTGGGGGGTGGGATAACTTCCCAACCCAGAGCGAAAGCCATTTCCGGTCGAGCCAGAACCAAGCTGACGACCGATCGTTCGATCGGCATAAAATAATTTCAGTCTACCTTCGTGAATTAGCGTCAAACTCCGTGTCGGTGAACCTTCATCATCAAAGGGGCAACTAAAAGGCCCCCGAGCTGGTTCTTGACTGAGCGTCAGTAGCGGCGAAAGCACTTTTTGACCCAATCTGTCATTCCACGGTGAAGCTCCTTCTAGCACCTGCTTACCATTCATTGCCGCCTGAACGGTTTCCCAGAGCATGTCTGCTGCTTTGGCAGTAAATAGGACTGGTACCTTGCCTGTCGGTGGGTTGACATTAGTTTTTCCCCACTCAAGTCGTTGGATGACACTCTGAGCAATTTTGGCGGGATCTAGACTACCTCTTTGAGTTTGACCATCACCGACGCTCAAAAAATCATCACCTCGAATCCACTCTACTGCCAGATAGCCGCTCAATGTGGTATCCGTATAGCTACAATTAAGCCCCAGACTATTGACTAGTTTGGTAGTTTCGATATCGCAATCCCATTGACTGTTGCAGAGCACGTCAGGGAAATCCGATCGCACTAATTCGATCGCCATTTTCCCCATTGTCACCAACTCCTCCATCGGGATTGTATGACCTAAATCGGGATAGATATTGCGATCGGCTCCATTTAATTCGGGTGTTTCTGGCTCATTGAGTTGGGATAGTTCGATACTTTTGGCGACTAAGATCTTTGGATCGACCGCACCATAAGCAACTGCCAATCCTGGCTTGCCATCTTTCCACAACCGCAACGCAATTCCTTCACTCTGCGCCGATTCCAACTGCTTGAGCCGATTTGCTTCAAAGAAAACTGGACGGGATAGGGATTTAGCTTGATAAACTTCTGCTGCTTCGGCACCCGCTTTGGCAGCTAGATCTAAAAGTTGTTCGGCGATGTCCATTAGGGCGATGGGAGGGGGGAGATGGGAGATGGGGGGCAAGAGTCAACTATTGTCTATCTATATGCAAGGACACTTTTAGCACACTCGTCGCAGCTTTCAACTGTCAACTATCAACTGACTCATACAATAGCCAAAATCCGGCAAATTCTTCAACATCTGGATTGGCTTGAATGGCGATAAAGTGCACTCCAGTTGCCTGTTGTTTGCTGATTTCAAACCGAGCAGCTTCTTGTTGGGTGGTACCTTCCAGACGAGCTAAGATCCAGCTTTCGCTAGCTCCTGTCTCTAATAATAAAGTGGATTTTGGGGCGGGTTGATATCGCACTGCGACAATCTCCAATCCTGACATCCAAGCGGCTAGTGGTGTCGAACGTGGAGAGTAGAGAATCAAGCCAGGAATTTGCATTTCTGGGGTGACTCCAACCATTTCCAGTGGGAAAGCTTCTCCAAACCCAATTTGCCAATCGCTCATATCAGCAAACTGACTGGCTGCTAGACTTACAAATGCCCACTTTTCGCCGATCAGGGCTTCAGGTAGTGGCTGGGGCGGATCGGAGAACATCTGAACGGACGCGCTATTGACAGCTTGATAGTTAGGCTGGCTGGGATAAAATTTCTGCATCCGCTCATCCAACCATTGTTGCAGCGCGATCGATCGCCGACTAGCCGCCGCCGGAACCCCAATATCCTTGCAAGCTTTGGTAATCATATTGTTCATCTGTCGCCGAAAGAAGCGAATCCGCTGAGGGGACTGTTCTGCTTTGAGCATGGCTGCTTGCAATGCCGATCCCAACCAGAGCGAGTTGACTGTATCGCTAGGACAATATTGAGCGTAGCGAAATAGTTCGCTCGCTGGTTGAGCGGTGGTGGATGGACTTTCACAGATCAATAGTTCCCAAACTTTTTTCTGTCGCTCATCAACCAGAGGGCGCGAGTAAAAATCAATTTCCCAAATCACTCCCATTATTTTACGTCGTGCTACTTGCGCTGTGAGTTTTTACAGTTAGTTCCTAATTATCGGCGATCGCTGGACATTAGGGAATAGGCTTGAGGGAATAGGTTGTTCTACTGGTTTGCTCCGAGTCAATAGACAGAGATCGAGGGTTGGATCGAAGATTGCCAAAGCAAAACCGCTATGATTACTTATATCCGTCAAGCCTAATCAAAGTCTCAAGTCCAAAGCCTAAAACCTAAAACCTAATCCCATGCTACTTTCTAAAGGATTTGAAATTGAAGTCTACACGGGTACTCCCCAAGGAGAGATTGTCGGTTTATCCGATCGAATTGTGGCGGATTTAGATGGGTTTATCATCGAGCCTGATAGTCGCAATGTTGAATACACCACCGCACCATTTACTTCATACGAGCGGTTACTGTGCGCTTTAGTCTTGCCGCGTCGCCAGTTACGCGCTTATCTTCAGCAGATTGGTGACTATACGCTGATTCCAGGTAGCACCCTATCTCTAGGCGGTACGGATACCTTTTATCGTTCCGATCTCAATAATCCCTATCATACCTATATCGAACAGACTTACGGTACCAAAGTCGTAACTGCGAGTGTCCATATCAATATTGGGATTAGCGATCCAGAATTGCTGATGCGCGCCTGTCGGCTGGTGCGAGTTGAAGCTCCACTATATCTAGCCTTGAGTGCAGCTTCGCCATTCCTCGATGGCGCACCTACAGGCTACCACTCCACCCGCTGGGGACTATTTCCCAAGACACCAGCGCACGTTCCGTTATTTGAGAGTCATGCCCATCATATTAAATGGGTAAACGAACAGTTAGATCTAAAAACGATGCAGAATGTTCGTCATCTCTGGTCTTCAGTACGTCCTAACGGCGATCGCCGCCCCTACAATCTCAATCGACTCGAATTGAGAATTTGTGACCTAATTATCGATCCGCTTGCCTTACTCGCCGTTACTAGCCTGATTGAGGCGCGATTGTGGCAACTGATCGCCGATCCACATCTCGATCCGTTAGTAATGAGTAGTTTGTCGGCACAAGAATTAGTCCACCTCGCCGACGAGAATGAAATGTTGGTGGCTAAGTCTAGTCTGGATGCTACTTTACGCCATTGGCAAGATGGTCGATCGATTACCGCTCATGACTGGATCGAGGAACTTTATGGTGAAGTATATGGATTTGCCAAGCAACGCGGCTTTGCTTGCTTCCTGTCGCCTGTCAAGAAGATTCTCCGCGAGGGTAATACGGCTCAACAATGGCTGCGAATGTTCGATCGCGAACCTGATGCTCGCGCGGTAATCATCCAATCGATCGCCCAAGTCGAACAGCAGGAAATAGAATTGGATCGATATATTTGTCAACCTGTCGCCTAGAAACGAGGGAGGGCGCACGGAGCGAGTTGTCGATCTAGAGATCGATGCAGCTCACGCCCTCCCCCCCAACTGATTTGAAATTCCAATCGATCGATCCGTCTGCCCAAATATAAAGAAAATCTATCTATTACGAAAGATTGCCAACTCTCGAACGAACCCCTCTAACCTTGATGAAGCAGCGATTTAAGGTACCTTTGACCCATTAGATTGACTAGCTTCCCAATTTCTTGACAGCCAATTTGCAAATTATGCCCCAGTTAGTTTTAGTCAATCCTCAAATTCCGCCCAATACCGGAAATATCGCGCGGACTTGTGCCGCTACTCGGACTCAATTACACTTAGTCGGGCCATTAGGGTTTGAAATCACCGATCGTTATCTCAAACGAGCTGGACTAGACTACTGGCCTTATGTTAGTCTCAAAATTCATCCGTCGATCGACGCATTTATTGAATTTCGGCTCCAACAACCTGGACGTTCGGTCGGGTATAGCGTTAGGGGTGCTTGCAGTCAATTTAAATTTCAGTTTCACGCCGATGACTGGTTGTTATTTGGGAGCGAAACTAATGGACTACCCGACCAAATCCTGGAACATTGTGCTGCGACAGTATATATCCCGATGAGCGAACCAGGCGTTAGAAGCCTCAATCTCTCTGTGAGTGCCGCGATTGGACTATTTGAGGCTCGTCGTCAATTGAGTATGGAATAGAGTCCGCTCTAGTGGTGTAGATTCCAGACAGGATATAGAGCACAGTGCCCGATCTACACTGGTAGATCGGGCTGTTGATTTCGATCGAGTAAGTAGTGAGGAGATCTCA
>JAJAZF010000068.1 GCA_026785875.1 Chamaesiphon sp.
AACTGGTAGGATGTTATTTGTATCGGGACAAATCGCGATCGATCCAGCCACTAGTCAGTTAGTCTATGGTGAAGATGTTGCCAAGCAAACCGAGCAGGTGATGGCAAATATAGCGGCAATTTTAACAGAAGCTGGCGCAACTTTTGAAGATATTGTTAAAACGGGTGTCTTCCTCAAAGATATGAATGATTTTGCGACGGTGAATGAAGTTTACGCGCGGTACTTTGATGAAACAACTGCTCCAGCGCGTGCTTGTGTAGAAGTCGCTCGTTTACCAAAGGATGTATTAGTCGAGATTGATTGTATTGCCGTAATTGGATAATCTATTATTAGCGATCGCTCATGCAGGGTAAATGCCTAAATATTCTCTAGTCATTCCAATTTATAATGAAGAAAGTACGATTCCCGCACTGTATCAGCGGGTAAGTGCGGTGATGGATAAATTGGATGATACCTCAGAATTGATTTTGATTAATGATGGGAGCCAAGATCGTACTTTAGAATTATTACGAAAATTACACGATCGAGACGATCGAGTAGTATATCTCAGTTTGGCACGTAATTTTGGTCATCAAATCGCCGTCACTGCTGGCTTAAATTACGTCCGAGGTAAAGCCATTATTGTCTTGGATGCAGATCTGCAAGATCCACCAGAATTAATTCCCGATCTGTTGGCATTGTGGAAACAAGGATATCATGTCGTCTATGCTCAACGTACCAAAAGAGTGCGGGAAGGCTGGTTTAAACGCTTCTGTGCCTATGCTTTCTACCGCATCCTCAAACAACTCGCCAATGTGGATATTCCCACGGATACAGGCGATTTTTGCCTGATGGATCGACAGGTGGTGGACTTACTCAATCAAATGCCCGAACGCAATCGTTACCTGCGGGGTTTGCGTTCGTGGGTGGGTTTCAATCAAATTGCTTTCAAATTCGAGCGCGATTCACGATTTGCTGGAGAAGTAAAATATACTTTTGCAAAAAGCTTTGCGCTAGCAATTAATGGGTTAGTTTCTTTTTCAAGTATTCCGTTACGATTGTCTACTTATTTAGGTTTATTCTCAGCAGTTGTCGCGATATTTATGGCATTGCTAGTTCTTTACTGGCGGATTTTTATCCCTCATTCTACGCTGACTGGCTTTGCCACGATCGCGATCGCCATTTTCTTTTTAGGTGCGGTGCAATTAATTAGTATTGGAATTTTAGGTGAATATATCGGACGCATCTATGAGGAAGTAAAAAATAGACCCTTATATACTCTCTCAGAAGTAGGACTTCATTCAATTTCAGTTGACAGTTGACAGTTGACAGTTGCAGTCGCGGGCGTTGCTGAATTGAGGTATGAAACCTTGGGTAGGGGCAATTCATGAATTGCCCCTACCCAAGGTTTTAACGTTCGCGTAGCGTCCGCACTCAGATCCTGCACCAGTAAACAAACATTAGTACAGTCGGAGATTTTAGGCTCCCCCAGGTGTATGCCGATCGATATTAGAAAGAAGCCGCAGCAGATGCTCGATCGATCTGTAATGCTCACATCTTGCACCGATACTCAGGTACTATTACTGCCACAACCCATGGGTACCCACAAGGGGCACCCCTACGGATTAATTGTGTAGGGGTGCCCCTGTCTTGTCGTTTTTTTATGCGGGGGGAACCCCCGCATAAAAACG
>JAJAZF010000069.1 GCA_026785875.1 Chamaesiphon sp.
AGCCAAATGTGGCTATCGAGTCAGAGCCGCGATCTCCGACTTGAGCCTGACACCGTTTAGTGTACCTGCAAATGTTGAATTTGTGCAGTTGGAAATCGATAATAGCATTACAGATCGAATCATGCAGGGAGTTCGATCGATCGTCGTCTGCCCCGATCCTCAGAATGCTGGATCTGTGGCGGCGATCGACAATGTAGCGACTGCTGCAAATACTTATTTAGCACCAACTACTCAATCCCAGCTTTTTGATTTTACTCAACCAACGATCGATCTCCAAGCGACATGGGGAGCTGTGGATGATGTGGTGATGGGTGGAGTAAGTCAAAGTGGGATTCGCTTAGGAGCGGGTTATGCTGTTTTTAGTGGCAATGTTTCAACAGATAATTCCGGTGGGTTTGCTTCAGTGCGTACCCGTAATTTCGAGCCTAGTCTCAATCTGAGTAACTATCGAGGTGTCGAGCTACGAGTCAAAGGTGACGGACAAAGATATAAGTTATTCTTGCGGACTGAGGCGAAATGGGATGGAGTTGGTTACGCTCATTCATTTGATACCATTGCTAACGAATGGATGACAATTCAAGTTCCATTTGCAGATTTAGTACCAATATTTCGAGCTAAAACTGTGAGTGATGCTCCACTCGACACTACACAGATTTGTTCGTTCCAATTGATGCTGAGTAAATTTGAGTACGATCGAGCCTTAAATCCTCGCTTTACTCCAGGTCTATTTTCGCTCCAAATCGAATCAATTTCTGCTTATGGCGGACAACCTACGCCGCAATTAGTCGTCATCGATGCGATGCCGATTCCCACCGATTTAGTTCCCAAACTTCAGGCTACCAATCTACCATATGCGATCGTCCAATCGGGAAGTCTAGCACCTGAGATGTTAGCGATGATTGCGGTTAAGTCGCTCTCCCAACCAGAAGCAGTCGGGCAAGTTTTAGGACATTGAATCCTCGTCTGGGCGATTGTGTCTTGTCTGGCTGTCTTGAAGATGAGATAGATCGAAACAATCTCAGTCAATCTGCGTCCGAGATTATCACTTAGGGACGATTTTCTTTCACCATGAGTGCGGTAGCAAAATTGATGAATTCAATTGCGATCGTCGGCTGTGGCTGTAAGGCAATCGTCACAGAGTATAATCGATCGGTGAACTAGCAATAGTCGCTCAATACATACGGGACAGCAGATACCATGAAACTAAGCAGCATTAATCCTGGAGTTATTGCCATATTGTGTGCGACTAGCCTCACGCTCGGGATAGTAACACCTGCGATTACGGTTACTCCACCCCCGCAAGCTACTCCTACTAATAAAACGACCCCACCCACTACAGCTACTCCCACCAACACCCCCACCCAGAATCCGCAGCCAGCAACAAATAAGCTGCCACTAGTCGTTGTGACCCCGCTGACACCAACGACCCTCAAAAACTTTATCGATCTCTACGGACAAGCATTAGCAGTCAAATTTACCCCCAATCAACAGCAAAAAATCTCTCAGAGGTTGAGTAAAGAATGGATGACTAATTTGGGACTGAGGAATACTGTCGCCCAAACCATTGCGCTCGAACCGCAAATCGTGCGTGGTACCCCAGCCGAACGGACTCAATTACAAACTAATTTAGTCGCAAATCTCCGTCAGCAGGTACTCGATGGAGATACTGACGCGCTATGGTTGGTGTCTTTCTATGATGCCTCATCCAAAAATTGGTTAGCACCAGGGAAGCCGCCATTAACCCGCATGACTACTGACATGAGTGCAGAGGTGCTCTGTTTCATGGTAAATGAAGTTATGGGCAAATCGATCGCCACTTCTGACAGTAAGCTAAAAGATGCGATCGCAACTAAACTCACTGCGGAATACGCCAAAATTCCTGCCGATACCAAACAGGGACTTGCTAGATTACCTGCAACTTGGCTGACATTCAAGGGTAATGAATGGTTTCGGCGTGGCAATGATTTCCGCGAACAAATGCGGATTCACTGGGGGCAAAATCTCGAAGCTTACATTCCCGAAATTAGGGAGATGAGCAAACTCAGACGCGATCGAGTAGCAAAACTTAAAGCCGATCCTAATGTCCAGTGGGATCGAATGAACTCCATTCAACGTCAAGCGGCTTTGCAAAAATCCAATCTAGAATTCCAAGCTAGTATCAGTACTCTCGCCCCGACCAAAACAATTCAGTTGAATAACTATATTAATACCATGC
>JAJAZF010000070.1 GCA_026785875.1 Chamaesiphon sp.
AATTCATCGCAGTTTTCTTGGTGTAGGTTTCATTTCTAACCTTCAGGGTTAAATGTGACACCAACATGACAAGTACCACCAGAATGCGCTCGATCGAGATGAGATTTGGACAGTTTGCGCTCGATCGCGATCGGCGATCGGAATTGTAAGTGTCACTTTTGAATCACATTTACCGCCAATACTGAAGGTAGATAACCGCCCAGGGACAACTACAAATTATCACAACACTCAATTAAGATCATCCAATTATGACAGGCTCGTATCCAGTGCTGGGAAATGATGTCTGTGCGGCTCCAGTCATGATGAAGGCGGTCGAACGCGCTTTATTCGAGCTAGAAGTTCCCGTCACGAACGTCCACATGGAACACTTCGATTTAGCTTAAGAAGGAAATATGCGCTACAGTATCATGCTACAAATAGTTGCCGGAACAACATTAATTTTGGTGGGAGCTGCCGCTTTGTTCGCTTGGATTCAAAACTGGGTCGAACCCGCCGAGTTAAGAAATAACTCGGTTTCCAGTCGTGCCAATCGCTGGCATTAGATCGTGAATTGGTGAGCTTTCGAGCCGTTTCAACCGCTCAATCCTTAATTCGGTAGCCGATCGATTTGCGGACATGTTCGATCGGCATTGCTAATTCCTGAGCGATTGCTGCTTCAATCCGACTCGCTTGGGTGAAGGGAAACTCGTATTCGAGCCTTTTTAAAGTTGGCTTGGTAGTTTTGACGACTAGAGTAGTCACGCCGCGACGGCGATCGATTTCGGCATTCATGGTCAGGATTGTCACTGACAGTTTAGTTTTTAACTGGGTACCTGCCTGAAGTTTGTTGACAGAATCATCAGGACGACTGAGAACTTGTGGTGTCATCCAGTTACCTGTAAACCAAATCAATCCAGCAATTAAAGGCAAGGGCAGCCAAAACTCTCCACCAACGCGATGGAGCAGTGGGAGCAAGCGAGGGGTGTCCATAGTAACTTTGAAATGGGAACAGTCGATCCAGAGTCGATAGTCGGATCGTAGCCTAAGCACGAATGGCGTTAAATCTAACTTCAGACGGAGGCATTATTTGAATTAATTTTCTAATATATAGTCACGTTAATAGATTTAGCCAATGCGAATACTGTTGGTCGAAGATGATGCCAATCAATTAGAGCCATTGCAAGCTGCCCTCTGCGAGGCAGGGCATATTGTCGATGGGATCGAAGATGGCGAGACTGCCCAGTGGATTGTATCGCAGCGAGATTATGACTTATTGATCCTAGATTGGTTGTTACCCCATGTCAGCGGATTGAGCTTGTGCCAACAGTATCGTCGTCTCGGAAAAACGGCTCCGGTATTGATGTTGACGGCAAAAGATGCAACTTGCGACAAGATTAGTGGTTTAGATGCTGGAGCCGATGACTACCTCGTCAAACCGACCGATCTATTTGAATTGCTGGCACGGGTGCGGGCACTGGGACGGAGATCGCCACTCTGGCAAGGGGATACGCTGCATGTTAAAGATCTCACGTTGCATCTATCGATGCTGACAGTAGAAAAAGGCGATCGCCGCTTACAATTATCGACCCGCGAATTTCAATTTCTAGAGTATTTGATGCGCCATCCGCGCCAGGTGCTCTCGCGCAATCAAATCGAGCAAGCCTTGTGGGCGTGGGGCAGCGAACCAGAGAGTAATGCGATTACTACTTTAGTCCGGCGGCTGCGGCAACGATTGGAGGCGATCGGAGCTGTCGATTGGCTAGAAACTATCTATGGCATGGGGTATAGCTTGAATCCAGATGTTCGATCGTAGCCGCCGCAATCTTGCCTACTGGTTTACGCTGTCGATGGGGAGCATTGTGCTCGTTTTTGCCAGTGTTATTTATTACCAGCAAGTAGTCGAGCGGCTCCAACAAGGAGATCGGCAGCTCTACTGGAAAGCTAGCCTCATGGCAGCCAATATCGATTATGCACGGCACGATGGCAAGGAACACCTCGATCTGAGCAATGTGCCAATTCTGGGGAGCTACGCGCCGCCCGTCGATAGCAAGTTGGTTTATGCTCGTTGGTATTCAGCCACTGGCAAGCTCCAACAGTTTTATGGCACGCAACCCTTAGATCGAATTCGATCGACCGCAGCTTTTGAAACCATCGACGATCGCGCCCAATGGCTGCGGCAATTAACGCTGCCAGTTGAATACAATAGTCGCACGATCGGCTATCTCCAGATTGCCATTCCGTTGACGGACGATCGAGACGCACTCAGAGAATTCCTGATGGTTCTGGCGATCGTCGTCCCCTTGACGCTGGGCGCAGTTAGTTTAGTGGGTTGGCTGCTGGGTGGTCTGGCAATGCAACCCATTCGACACACCTACGCTCACCTGCAAAGATTTACGTCTGATGCTTCCCACGAATTAAGGGCACCGCTAGCCGCGATCCTCAGCAATGCCCAGGTTGGTCTGATGAGTCCAATTGAGGCAGGTCAGCCCAAGCATATTCGCCTAGAAAAAATCGCGCACACGGCTAAGTCGATGAATCGGTTGGTGACGGATCTGTTGTTCTTAGCACGTCAGACCGGACGATTAGACTCTGACTCGATCCGCTCGATTCACCTCAATAACCTACTCAAAGAGACGATCGCTACTCCATCAATCCAGAGTGTTTCCCAGCATTTAACGCTCGATTTGGAACTGCCGGAAGAGAATATTTTCATTAACGGCAATCCTGACTTATTAACACAAGCGATCGCCAATCTCCTCACCAATGCCTGCAAATATACCTTGCCTGGAGGTCAGATATATTTGCGATTAGTAAGTCAATATCATCGCATTTTAATTCAGGTGGAAGATACTGGCATCGGTATTTCTGCGACAGACCTCCCACGTATTTTTGAACGATTTTACCGAGTCGATGCGGAGCGATCGCGCGATCGAGGTGGCACTGGATTGGGGTTGGCGATCGTCCACCAAATTATTACAGCTCACGGCGGCTATTTAACGGTCAGCAGCCAGATCGGGCGGGGTTCCCTATTTCAAATTGAATTTCCGGCTGTTTAAATCGAACCACTTGTCACTATCTTGTCATATTTGCGATCGATACTGAAAATAGCTGTTTGGACTCAGTTATCGAATTTAGCTTGAATTCGTTGGCGGTAGCGGAGCGTTTGCCCGTGCCTACGGCAGGCTAACGCCAAAGCAATAGCCTCTCGTTCCGAGCATCGACCATCAAGTTTGAGAGTAGATCGATCGAGTAGCGTACGCCAAGCAAGATCGAGAATTAGTTCAAAGCTAAGTAGCGATCGAACCGTTGCTGAAGCTGCGCTGGCGAAGACTCCACGCCATCGATTGTGGTTGGTTGCGTCCAATCCTCTACCAGTGCATGACCGAAAGCGTAAGCATTTTTATTCGGGGCGGCGGAGTTGTTGAGTAATAATGGCCATAGTGTCAAGAGATTGAAATTAATCGGTTTGGTGTGGCTGGTATTTAAGAGTGAATGCAAGTCCTTCGCCATTTGTAATTTACCGATGACTACTGGTAACTGTTCTACCGGAATTTGAGCGGCTAGTAATTGCGCCAGAGCGGGCGATCCGGTGGTGAGGGTGGAGACAAACTCTAGTACGGGACTTTTGAGTAGTTGAGTAAGTCCCTCAGTAGTGGTCATCTGGAGACTATATCGATCGATAATGCTTGCAGCCGCTACAATTCGAGCGTCGAGGTTGCGTAAAAATCGGGCGAGGCGAATTTGTTTGCTGGGTTCGATCGATTGGAGCAGAGCTAATGATAATGTGTCTACACCCCAAGCCAGCCTGTCGATACTAGGATTGGCATTGACTAAAGGTAAGACTAGATCGCAGTACTGGGCTAGGAATTCATTTCGATAAGCTACAGCCTCCCGCATCGCGATTTCCTTAGGACGCGTTCCTGCTTGCCAATCGTAAGGCGGTGTCCATTCTCGCAACGGACGAACGCGATCGACTTGAGTTACAATCGTGACGATCGGTAAATCTGGAACTGTCCGTTGAATATCTGCCAAAAAGTCTCGATCCATCTGCAATGCTGGATCGAGCGCGGGAGTGACAAGTAATAGTAGATCGGCAGTCACAGCACGAGCTAATACTTGCGATCGCAAATCCGCTCGATTGGCTTGTTCGTAGCCAGGGCTATCCCAAAGTGTCAGGCTTTCACCAGAGGTTTGCCACTGGTAATTTTGAATTGTGTCAGTACTGGGCAAGACATCGATGATGGCTAAATCTGCCTGAAATAGCGTATTAATCAGACTACTTTTACCCGCGCCCGTGCGCCCTACCAGGAGAATATCGATCGGTTTTTGCGATAGCTGCGCCTGTGGTTCAGCAGCAACTAGAATATCTCTGAGCGTTTGAGTATTTGCCGTTGGCACTTGGGTAACGGTCGGAGGTAAAGATAATAACTTGCCACTATATAGAGTCACAGCTTGACGACAGAGGTTCGTCAAGGCAGCTTCGCGAGTGAGTTGACCCAAATTAACCAAAAGCTGACGATCGGCACTGCTAGAGGATTCCTTAGTGGCACGCTTGGCGATCGCCGCCACGGGGTTAAGTATCCATTGTGCCCAATTCCAAACTTTGAGGAGTTTCTGCGCTGATGGAGCCAATTTTTGATACGTCTCGTAGGCTTCATACGTCTGCGCGATCGTGACTCGATCGAGTGCGGGTGCGAGTTTCTGCATCCAGGCATCCATATCATCGGTAGTCCCCCGAATCAGTCCATATGCTTGGGTGACATAGATATTTAGCAGTGGATATTTGACTTCGGGATGATAAATCTTGGCAATCGCGACAATTAATTCCTGGCATCGCGCCCAAAATGTCGCCCAATCTTCCCAAATCGGTCGATCGATTTGTGACTCACCAATTACCTTTTGCAGCACCGCACTAACTTGCTCTGCGGCATCTCCCACCAGTGGCACAGCATTAGCCGTAATCGCTGCGAGTTCCCGACTTGCCGCTGCAATTACCTCTGCACCTCGATCGATCGAAGATCGCGTCCAGCGTACCAACAACCATCGCCAACCCAGCAAAAGTAGCGTAAATACGCCCCAAATCCAATTAATTTCCCACTCATGAATTTTGGTACCAGCAGCAATCAGTAGGAAAATGACGACACTCGCGATCGGCGATCCTAAAATAGCCCACTGCCAAGGTTTTAATTGCATATCGATCTCCTACTGACCACTAATCTGACCATATCACAATCGATCGCGTAGTTCTAGAACCTACCTTTTCATCAGCAATCTCAACTTATTAACTTTTTAGGTAGGGGGATGAAGATCGCTGGCTGTCAAAACTCTACGTAAATTTACTACCCCTTCACGATTTAGTTGGAGTCGAATTATCGTAGCTCTCCCGCTGGGACTAATCCCCATCATTTCAGTAAAATCATCACTCCAGACAAAATGCTCAGAGCGAGATTGTTGACGTGGATGATATAGTACTGCAAGTTTTCCGTCGATCGGATCGTAAGCTTCTAGATGATTATATTTGCGATTGTTACATCCTTGGCAGGATAGAGCCAAATTAGCTAGGTCGTAAGTCCCACCTTTAGACAAAGGGATAATATGTTCGATGGAAAAAGGATCGGGTGAAAATTTAAGTTGACTCCAGCAATATTCACAACATCCCTGCGCTCGTTGGGTGATAAAGTCCTTTTGTTGAGAGGTGATTTCCGCCATTTAATGAGACTCTGGAATACCCAATTCCTGCATGACGGTATCTAAAGACTGACCGCGTAAAGTTGCTAACTCAATTAATGCTTTCATCCGTCGAACATTAGCATTTTCCAATCGATCGCTAATTTCAATGAGTTTTTGTTGTTCTTCATCTGTCAATATTTCAGCTTGGCGTTTATCAATGAGCAAGTGATATTCTGTCCAAGTAGCTGCCGAAAGTCCGATATTAATTTCCTTCAAAAGATCCGATGCTCTCGACGGCTCTTGTTCTAGTAAGGTTAATCTAACTCTTTTGCCAGAAAATTCATTAGCATTAGTGAGAATTTCTTCCCAAGTTCCTTCAATTTCTCGTGTCGATCGCATCAGAGATCTATAGATAAATATGTATCGATTTTAACTTAGATTGGGCAGCTCTAGCAATCAGATCCAGATCTGTAGGTTGGGTAGAGCAAGGCGTTGGCGTGAGCCTCTCCCCCAGGAGAAAACCCCACATCGACGAATATCTACTGTCGATCTGCGAAGCAGTAAAATAAAGCTATGGAACCAATTATTCTGCCCATTGCCCCCGTCGGATATCGCCCTCAATCGCTGGATTGCTCGATCGAGTCAGATTTATTGCAATTTGAATTACTCCGGCGGTGGAGTCCCACTCAGCGGTTACTGCAAGCAGGTTCGCTGATGCGAAGTGCCAGACAATTATCGCTCAATGCTCACCGCCAAAGATTTCCGCAACTTTCGATCGCACAATTAGGGCAAAAACTAGCCCGAACCTGGCTGCAAGAATACTGTCCCGCAGCGTATATTCCCACAGGTACAGAGATGACTTGGATTCAGGATTCAATTCAATTGGCGGCTGAATTACACGAGCTATTTGTGGCTAATAGTATTAGCTACTACGTGACGGGTGGGGTTGCAGCGGTAGCTTATGGGGAGACTCGAACTACTCAGGATTTAGATGTGGTATTGGCTGTAGAGTTTATAGATTTGCCACGAATTGCCGCGATCTTTGAAACCGCAGGCTTTTATGTATCGGGACTCGATGATGTCATCGCCAAGCGGATGTCTAGTTTTCAAGTCACTCAAATAGCGACTATTTCCCGCGCAGATTTGATAATTCCATTGGAGACAGAATTTAGTCGAATTCAATTAACTCGCCGTCAGACGATTCCAATTTCTATGGGTAAAGATGTTTATTTTGCTTCCCCAGAAGATGTAATTATTAATAAGCTAATCTGGGGCAAACAGAGTCAGTCAGAAAAACAATGGCGCGATGTTTTGAGCATTATGAAAACTCAGCGCGAAAGTTTAGAATACAACTACCTCAAGGAGTGGGCGAATAAATTGGGGATAACATCAGATTATCTACAAGCAACTATTGAGGCTGGCGTAAACGATTTTACCTAATAGAAAAATTGGGTCGTGCTAAATTCGATCGCGATCTATCCGAGTTGTAGAGTTGTCTGGTGGGCACTGTCTACGAGCAAACCTTTATGGATCGATAACTTTGGATTGTTCTCTCGAACTTCACACATTCGCTCTCTATTTATTCACTCGTTGGCATCGCCTACCGCAGGTAATCGCAATGGCTGGAGCGAATCCCCGATCTGCGTAAAATCTCATCTCGATCGACAAGCAATAGGTTGAGGAAAGCAACTTTGAGCTTGTTCGGCAATCGGCGTTGACTCAAGGCATCGCCATTGAAATCGTTAGAATAGATCTAGGCACTGAATCTTATTGCCCAGACAGCTACTCCCTTCCCACTCAAGAAATAGCCAGTATTGATTCACCATCCACACTATGCCTACGGCAGGCTAACGCCAACGACTACGCATTGCCAAGGGCAAGGCTAACGCCAACAGTGCAAGCTATCCACCATCCACACTTCGGCTTCGCATTGCCAAGGGCAAGGCTAAC
>JAJAZF010000071.1 GCA_026785875.1 Chamaesiphon sp.
CTGTTGCGGCCCATAGACGACGGCTGCGCTCATTTAATAAGGGTTCCAGGTGACTATACTTGAGCGTAATCTGTTCGACTATGCTGTTATTGATTAACATCGGGGCTTAATCTGACTGAATGTCAGAGATACGATCTATATTCCCTTAGGTTAGAACAGTTACGCAATTTATTTTTGTAAGCTTTCTAATCCAAAAAACCCCAAGTTGTAACGAGTTTATTAAAGCTTGTAAACTAACCTAAAGCCTCAAACTAGTAACAGGTTTAATTAAAACTAGTAACAGGTTTGTTATTTATCAATCTCAGTTGCAGCATTTAGGCTGTAGATAATTCTCATTTCCGCAGGATTGAAGCTTACTTTGCCGTTTGGCACTCTAGGCGCAAAAGCCCGATTCGATGGATAATGATGATTAGTTTGTGATGCCAAAATTAGCATGACTGATGTAAAATTAATAATGAAGCCACTCGAATGGATCGCCAGTTCCAAAAAAGACCTCAAAGCTATGCCTGATGAGGTGCAAGATAACGTCGGTTATGCTTTACTTCTGGCTCAACTAGGTCAAAAGCATGATGACACTAAGCCCTTGAAGGGTTTTAAAGGTGCTGGGGTACTGGAAGTTATCGATGATTTTGATGGGGATACTTATCGTGCGGTCTACACTGTCCGGTTTGAATCTGCCGTCTACGTCCTCCACGTCTTCCAGAAGAAGTCTAAAAGCGGCATAGCGACCCCCAAACAAGACATCGAGTTGGTCGAGCAAAGGCTCAAAGCGGCTCAAGAGCATCATCAGACTAATTATGACAACCAATCACGATCTAACTGAAGATTTAGAAAACACTGTAACTCCCAGCAGTGGCAATGTTTACGCTGATTTAGGCTATGAGAATCCAGAGGAAATGTTGCTCAAAGCGCATTTGGTAATGCGATTGAGTCAGGCGATTAAAGCCAAAGGTTTAAATCAGTATCAAGCGGCTGAAGTGTTGGGGATAGATCAGCCCAAGGTATCGGCTTTGGTCAGAGGTCAATTTCGGGGGTATTCGTTAGAAAGGTTGTTTAAGTTTCTGAATGCTTTCGATCTCGATGTAGAGGTTAATGTTAAATCTAAGCCGGAGGATCGAGAGCGCAGCTACACCACAGTAGGCAGCGCAAGTAACTAGTCGATTAGCTACTTTCACTAAACCTGTAACAGGTTTAAAACTTGTTACAGGTTTAATTAATTAGGTCGATAGAATGCTGTAACAAGCGGATTTTAGCGCAGCGGTGACAACAAGAGGCGGACACTAATAGCTATTTGTGGAGCAATTAACTTCCGTCCGCGTCTGCTGGCAAAAACCGCAGCCTCTTCGGACAGAAGTAAGGATTTATATTCTTCACATACTCATTCCATAATCCTGACTTCTTCCTCTTTTTTGAGATTTAGATTCAGGATCGATATTGATAGTTACTGGTATACTCACTTCCAATAATTTAGAATAAATCCATACATCAGGATGTTTGAAATCATCGGGTGCTTTCTCTCGATCTGGATGTGTTTGTTGATAAATTAGATTGAGTTCTATGCCTACTTTTTCGATTTCATCTAATCCATTCTTATCGCCAAATGTCGATTTTCTGCGATAAGTTTCTCGCAATTCTCCCGCTGTCGGTGTCACATCACGATCTGTTCTTGGGCGGATTGTAAGCTGAGGTTTCTTTATCGGTTTGATTTTTTCCGCTGCTGTTTCTTGAGCTTTGCTTCTTCCTGGGCTTCTTCCTTGAGTTGGGCTTGATATCGCTCGACTGCTGCTGGTACCTGCTGGATTTGCTCCTCTAGTTTGCTCTTGGTGTCGGCTAGCGTCCAAGCTGTTACTAGGAACATCACCATCGAAGAGGTCATTACCCCAATCCCAATCCAATCCCTGATGTGAAGCTGCTGGCTCAACCGCTCGATCTCGGACTTGGTTACTAAGTTCGATAAATTCGGCATGGATGGCGGCGAAGTCGGGATTGCTGCCACTTGGCGATCCAGTCGGTCTAGTTTGGTCGAGAGCGGGTTCAGGTCGGTTCTGGGTATCTTCTGGACGTAGATTACTAGCTGCTCGATCGCCGCTGTCAGTTCGGCGATCTCGGTGGGGTTGATTTCGATCTGTTCGATCTTCTCGATGAGGTCTTGAACTCGCTCCTGGCTGATTTCGACGTTCTGTTTGAATTGGATCGTGTCTTTGAGGACGACGAGCAAGGTCTTCAAGGTCGCTTCTAGTTCTGCCAAAATCTGGGCTTGGCTCTTGGGTGTGGGATCTGGGTTGGTCATTAACTTCCTGCTGTGGGCTGCTAATTTCAGCATTCCCCAGATCGCGGATTGCCCCCTCAGCTTGATAGATTGTTTCGAGTTGGGCGCGGATGTCCTGATTAGCTTTGTCGATCTGGTCGTACAGGTCGCCGCGTTCGGTGGGGATGCCCTGCCGCCGCATGGCTGTGACATTTTTACCGAGATGGATTTGGGGAATCCGACTGATTCCTTGTTCTTCATAACTGCGAGAGTCGATGCGGGTATCTACTCCCGCGCGTTCGAGATATTGATTGGTAATATCTGACCATTCTTTAATCTGGGTTTCTAGTAGTTTCTTATCGTTCCAGGTGCGATCTTTATTGCCAAAACTGACTGTTCCTTGTTCATCTATTTTCAGTTCGCGCATGGTCAGCATTACATGAGCGTGGGGGTTAGTTCCGTCTAGGTGGTGAAGATTTATATCGGCGATCATACCCCGATCGACAAAGGTAGTTTGGACGTATTCGCGGACGAGGGCGATCTGCTCTGACCGATCTAATTCGCGGGGGATGGCGATAATCATTTCGCGGGCGAGTTGGGCATCATATCGCTTTTCTGATGCTTCAACTCGGTTCCACAATGCCGAGCGATTTATTAACCATTCGTTGCCAGCGGTAGCAGCGATCAGGCTGAGAATTTCAGAATGGTCTACGCCTTGCTTTTTGGTGTAGTCGTGGATTTTTCCGGTGGCTTCATCTTTAATCTTTTCGCCGCTGCGATATGCGGCGGCGGCGGCTGCGCTACCGCCGCCACCTCGACTAACTACTTTGGCTCTTACAAAACAAATTGCCACGGGTTCTAGTGTCTTATTAGTGCCCCCTGCAAGGGCGCAAACATCCGCAGGATGTATATTACGCTATTCCTTAACGCTATTCCTTAACGGAATAGGGGTATTTCTAGGGTAGCTGCATGGGTGGGCATCGGTCAAGTTTTAGGGGCTAGTGGGTGGAAGTGGAGATGTGGCGATTTGATGGAATATGGGGCTAGAATTGGGGTTGGGTTTTAGAGATCGGGTTGAGGTTTTGGTATGGGTGGTGGTGAAAAATCTAGTGGGGAAGGTCGGAAGTTATCAAGGCTGGAACGGGAGCGGGAGAAGGTTCGGATCGCTCAGGAAAATATCAGTCGGTTGTTAGCCGAACAGAAGAAGGGAGAACGGAAGTTAGAGACTCAGCAAAAGGTTCTGTTGGGGGTAATGCTGCAAAGAATGATTGCTGATGGTAGTGTTAAGGCTGAAACTTTTACTAAGTATTCGCAAACTCTGACAAACCGCGACAAGAAAGTTGTCTATGATTATTGGGCTGGTCTGGATGGGGAGGAGCGCGAGGACTAGTCTGAGTTTTATGTCCACAAC
>JAJAZF010000072.1 GCA_026785875.1 Chamaesiphon sp.
CCTCGTTACTGACTTAGGAAAACTTTTTAAAAACTAAATAATGTCCCGAAATCGCCAATTAATCCAACTGTGGCAACAATTTATTCCCCTATCTTTATCCGATGTCTCGATGGCATTGGGCGATCCTCTTACCACCACCACCCTCGCCCATTTACCAGATCCCAGAACTAATATTGCTGCTATTGGTGTAGCAAAAGCGATCGCGATTTTTTGTGAAAGTCCGATTATTATGCTGCTCCATGCTAGTAATGCGCTGGCTCCGACTCAAGCCTCGCGTAGAGCATTATGGCAGTTTACGCTAATTGCTAGTGGCGGGATGAGTTTACTACTCGCGTTGACAACTATTCCGGCTATTTTTGCGATCGTGGGGGAAGGTTGGCTGGGTGTGTCGCCGAGTTTGAGCGGTACGATTCGATCTACGCTGTCGATCGTCATTTTATGGCCATTGGCGATCGGTTGGCGCAGATATTTTCAAGGCTTATTAATTCATAGTGGAGATAGTAATGCAGTCGCTCAGGCGGGGCTAATTCGGCTGCTGGTAGTCGGGGGAATTCTCATGGGTGGTTTTATGCTCAAAGCAAACGGCGCGGTAGTAGCAGGAATGAGCTTAGTCTGGGGCGTAATTGCGGAGGCTGTGGCTGTCACCTATTTGGCGCGAAAGTTAGGAGCGACAAAACTACCAGAGATCGTATCTACACCAGAATTGCCCCAAGATTTAGCAGGTGTCTGGAAATTTTACGCGCCTTTAGGCGGTACGATGATGCTCGGATGGGGCGCACGGGCGGCTTTAGTGGGGATTGTAGCGCGGGCAAATGATGGGGAAATTGCCTTGGCTGCTTGGCCAGCAGCTTGGGGGTTAGTATTAGTTATTGCCAATTCTACGCGGATGGTGCAGCAGATTATCATTCGCAATCGGAAATTATTACCCGATCGAGTCTTAATTCTATTTGCAATTACCGTCGGATTTGGATGCTCGTTAATTCTATTATCCATCAGTGGGACACCTGTGAGCGAAGATGCGCTCGGTTGGTTTATCGGTAACGATCGCGACTTAATTTCACGAGTCCGTCCGGTATTATTAATCTGTGCGGGGATGCCACTATTAGTCTCGCTACAAAATGCCGTGCAGGGTTTTCTCGTGAGTGAAGGGCGCACCTGGGGCATCAATCAGGCGGCTGGGGTAGGAGCGATAGTGATGTTAGGCGTGGCGTATTTTGGAACGCAATCGGGGCAAAATGGAGCCGTTGCTGCCGCCTTGGGGATGATCTTGGGCGTTATCATGGAGATTAGTTATTTATTTTATAGTTGGCAAAGTAAGTTAATTAATAATTGATAATTGATAATTGATAATTGATA
This sequence comes from Chamaesiphon sp., assembly GCA_026785875.1. Lineage (GTDB taxonomy): Bacteria > Cyanobacteriota > Cyanobacteriia > Cyanobacteriales > Chamaesiphonaceae > Chamaesiphon. The sequence continues at coordinate 1,357 of JAJAZF010000072.1, forward strand.
ATTGATAATTGATAATTGATAATTGATAATTGATAAAATCGCACATTAATACTAAAGATCGAATCTGATGCGAATTATTACTGATTTTGATGGGCCGATCATGGATTTATCCGATCGATACTATCACGTCTATCAGCTATGTTTAGATAAAGTCAAGCAGCCAAACCAATCGATTAACATCTTGCCCAAATCTAAATTTTGGGCATATAAACAAGCGCAAGTTCCCGAACAACAGGTAGGCATCGAGTCGGGATTGACAGCGACTCAGGCAGAAGTATTTAAAAACCTACGCGATCGCCACGCCCATCAACTACAATATTTGTCATTCGATCGAGTCGTACCTGGATCGATCGCGGCATTAGAAAAAATTCAAGCATCTGGTAGCGATTTATTAGTAATGACATTGCGGCGCACCTGCGAATTAATACCAGCATTTAATCAATACAATCTCGCTCAATTTTTCCCACCTCATCATCGTTACTGTTTACCCGATGAGTATGTGAAACATGGCGATGTCCAAGCCAAAACTCAATTGATGACTTCAGCTTTAACAGAATTAAAATCAGATCCAGACACCTGGATGATTGGTGATACTGAAGCTGATATTATTGCCGCACAGACTCATAATATCCCAGTTATTGGCGTACTATCGGGAATTCGCGATCGCGATCGATTAGCGCAATATCAGCCAGATAAAATTGTATCAAATTTAGCAGAAGCTGTAGATTTTATCTTCGATCTGTAATGTATCTCGATCGAGTAAATAGATTATGAGTTTTATTTATAAATATTCAGATTAGGATCGACTAAAAATTTATAACCAGCTATTTGCTGTTAATTTTATACTTACGGGCGTCCTAAGAGAGCAACAGAATCTGTCAAGATTTTTGGATGGTAGCTATTGTTACTTTTTACAAATCATATCTTTGGCAGAGTTATGAACAGGTGATTGAAGTAGCCCGATCGAGATCGTAGTGTGAAGATTCACTCGCTCGATTCGATCGAGCAATGAAAAGCTCTCTAGTTATACTCAGGAGGATAATAATATGGCTGGACAACTATGCTGGATTCCCTCGTTTGTGTCTAAAGGAAAATTAACTCTACATCTTAGATTAGAACCCTATCACCCCTGGAAACCTCATACAGCTTTTCCTCATTTGTGCGTTCCAGATTATCCAATTCCCGGCGGCTCCAAAGGCTGGGCAACTAGTCAAAGATTGCTCCAATCGGGTTGGACGATCGTTTCTACAGCGCAGGTACAAGCATC
>JAJAZF010000073.1 GCA_026785875.1 Chamaesiphon sp.
CATTGCCGATATTGCTGGCGTATTCCAACCTTGAGCATTTAATCTCAAGATATGTGCCCTGTCACGGGTTCGCTGCGGCACTGTTTGAGCTAAACGTAGCTCTGTTAGTGTTAGGTCTTCTTCTGGAGTAAGAATGATTCGTAGAGGTGCTGGCATCAGGGACTTTGTTGCAACTTGTCTATCTTACATTTAATTCCGCCCACCTACTTATAGCGATCGATCGCGATCGATTAATTTACTCAACTGTAATTTGTTTACGCATTTTAGTCGCGATCGTTTGCGATTCTTTTTGCAAGAAGTCAAAGAATGTACTAGCCAGGATCGAGAGCTGCTTGTCTGCGGGATAAACAAGATACCAATGACGTTCGATCGGAAAATGTTGGACATCTAAAATTGTCAATCCAGACATCGCTGCTTCTAGTGTAAAGGTATGTTGAGAGAGTACCGAAATCCCCAACCCTACGCCTATTGCTTGCTTGATTGCTTCATTTCCACCCAATTCTAACCGGACTTTTACTGATACGCCATGCTTGGCAAATAATTGCTCTACCGCAGCGCGAGTACCAGAACCACGCTCGCGCATGATAAATTGTTCGTTGTGGAGTCTAGTAATCGGGATATTTTTCTCTTGGGCGAGGGGATGATTTTTAGGGGCAATTACCACCAAAGGGTTTTCTAAAAATGGATGTAAAGCTACATCCAAGCGATCGGGTACTTTGCTGATAATATATAAGTCATCAAGGTTTTCATTCAATCTCTCCAAGACTCGTTCGTGATTGGTAATCTCTAGCGCAACATCCACCCCTGGATACAATTGACAAAATGGGGCGATCGCCCGAGGCATAAAATATTTAGTTGTGGTAATGGTGGCAAGTCTGAGTTTTCCTTGCTTCATCCCCTGAAAATCACCAATCTTCATCTCAAAACGAGCTAATTCATTAAATATTTCACGACAGGTAATTACCAATTCTTGTCCCGCTTGGGTGAGATATAACTTTTTACCAATTTGTTCAAATAGTGGTACGCCAATATTTTGAGTAAGCTGCTTGATCTGCATCGAAACTGTTGGCTGTGTCAAGGACAACTCTTCTGCTGCACGAGTAATACTCGTCAATCTCGCGACAGTTTCAAACACTTTAAGTTGATGAAGAGTAGATTGACGCATTTAAATTAGGGAATAGGGGGTAGGGGATAGTAAAAATGCGATCGGATCGTTTTAATTACATATCACGGTGACAAAAATAATAATTTGAAGATTAGATAACTTGACATCTTTTTACAAAAATTAGGGGTTTAAATCGCGATCGCAACAACGCTTACAACTGTCAACTATCAACTATCAACTATCAACTGTTTAACGGGTTTGCCCTTGACAAAGTGACGATCGACAATTGCTAGAATGTCTGCACGAGTTAAATGTCCGTAGATGTAGCGATTGGGAAAAAATCGACGGCGAATTTTGAGGCGGAGTTTCGTCGGTAGCCAGGAAAAGTCACCCCAGTCGGGTTGATAAACTAGGGCGACGGCTCCAGCAGCACAGTGATTGAGGCAGCCCGATTGCCGAACTTCGACCCGATCTGCTAAATTATGTGCTGCGATTTGGGCTTGAAATGTTTGGTAAATTTCGGTTGCACCCGCACCACCACAACATCCGGCTGGATTATCGTCAGATGGCTGTTTATTACAAACAAAAACACAGTATCGGTTTGAATTCATATAATAATTGTATATTGTTCGGACGATCGCTAAGATTTTGTTAGGGTATCTATCTAGTGATTTCGCTACCCCACAGCCTCACCCGAAACCCTTCTCCCTAGCAACCTTTCACCGAGCGAATCTTGATTCCTATGCTCCCAACCTTAACACTACTGATTGTTGAAGATGTGCAAGCACCACGATACCAAGACTATTTAGTTGGTGACTCTAAGTATGATTATTGCCTGTTGACAGCAGGATCGGCGGCAGATGGGTTGGAATTATGCAATACACAAGCAATTGATGCTATATTGCTCGATTATTCGCTACTCGATGGGGATGGGCTGACATTTTTAGGGGGTATCCATCAAAGTAATAACAGTAATCCACCCGTGGTAATCGTGTTGGGAGAAAGCGATGTCACAATTGCCGTCAAAGCCATCAAACTGGGTGCCCAAGACTATCTGGCAAAATGCGACCTGACACCAGAGCTATTGCAGTTAACGATCCACAGCGCGATTGAGAATGCCCGTCGGTATTTTCGAGATATTAGCGATCGCAAGTGCCTTGAAATCCAGCGCATCCAAGCCGAACAAGATCGCGATCGATTTTTCAATTTATCACTCGATCTGTTAGCAATCGCCAATTTTGAAGGGTATTTACTGCGGTTAAATCCAGCCTGGGAAGAAATTTTGGGTTTCAGTGCCGCAGAATTAATGGGACAACCTTATCTGGATTTAGTTCATCCTGAAGATCGGGCAACTACGCTGGCTGCTGCTCAAGGTTTATCAGCAGGTCAAGTTTCGATTGAATTTGAGAATCGCTATCGTTGCAAAGATGGCTCATATCGCTGGCTATCGTGGAGCGCAACGCCCTACATCGATCGGAATTTAATCTATGCAATCGCCCATGATATCACCGAACGCAAACAAGCCGAAGCAGCACTGCGAGAGAGCGAACGTAAGTTTGGGGCGATTTTTGACCAGACTTTTGAGCTAATCGGCATATTAAGCGTAGATGGGGTCTTACTGGAAGTCAATCAGTCAGCATTAGACTCGATTGGTGCTCAGGCATCCGAAATAGTTGGCAAAAGGTTTTGGGAAACACCGTGGTGGAATTCCGCGCAGATCCAGTACCAAGCCAAAGAATCGATCGATCGAGTCATCAGCGGGCAATTGATTCGCTATGAGGTGCAATTTACCTCCGCCAGTGGCGATCTGAGGACCACAGACTTTTCGCTCAAACCCATATTCGACGATGGCGGTCGAGTCACGATGATTATTGCTGAAGCTCGCGACATCACCGAACGCAAACAAGCCGAAGCCGCACTAGAAGATCGCGTCCGCGAACTCGATCGGGTGAATAGTCTCCTCGCCGAGTCGGCTGCTCTGCTCCAAGAGCGCAATCAAGAGCTAGACTCATTTGTGTATATTGTATCCCACGACCTCAAAGCACCCCTACGCGGTATTTCTAATCTATCCCAGTGGATTGAGGACGACTTCGATGGCTCACTCGACCCAAATGCTCAACAGCAAATGGCACTGTTACGCAGCCGAGTACGGCGGATGGAAGCGATGATCGACGGATTGCTCGACTATGCACGCATTGGCAGAATGGAAGTTAAGATCGATCGAGTTGTAGTGACAGAACTACTAGCTGAGACGCTCGATTCGTTGGGGTACCCCAACGAATCGAGAATCGCTCCGCCGCCGACATTTGAGATCGTCATCGCCCCAGATCTCCCGACCCTCTACACCAAGCGGCTGCTCTTGTTGCAGGTATTTACGAACCTGATCGGTAACGGGATTAAGCATCACCATCGCGCTGATGGATCGATTCATGTTTCCGGTCGAGATCTGGGCAATTTATATGAATTTGCGATCGCTGATGATGGCCCAGGAATCAACCCAGATCACCATCAGAAAATTTTCATGATTTTTCAGGCGGTGAATCCTCAAAATCGAGCGGACAGTACGGGCATCGGTCTGAGTATTGTCAAAAAAATTGTGGACACCGAAGGCGGCACTATTCGACTAGAATCTGAGATCGGCAAGGGCACGACGTTCTATTTCAATTGGCCGAAACAATTGTAGAGTATTCCATCCGCGATCGATCGATTAGAGTAGTACAGCGATTGAAATCGCCGCTCATGGTGCAAAGTCCGCCTACTCGGACTAATATGTCAGTCCGCGTAGCGACGTGCGCTCCTCGGCAAAGCCGAGGGTTTCGCGCTCCAGCGGCTCGCGCTCTGGAGGAAACCTCCAGATTGAGCTGTGACAAGACAAGACACAATCGTAGGCATTCTAGCTAGATGTCAGTCCGCGTAGCGAAAAGTGCGGTCTTGGGGTTTCCCCAAGTAGAGCACCTTTTCAAGACAGGCGGACTTTGCATCATGAGCCACGATTTCAATCGTAGGCATTTTCATAAGTAACAAATCGGGTTAAATCAATCTGCGATCTACTATTTAATTCCGCCATGTTGAGAGAGGATTTGCTCGACCTTAGCTTCTTCAATTCTGGAAGTTAATTTAGTAGATTCATGCAGATCTCTCTGGGTTTTTGCTAATGTAAAAGTAGAGCTAACCGAAAATCCTAAGCCCATGCCCACAAAACCTTTTACCCATAAATCTACAGGTAGATAAACAATGCCAATCGATGTGATTCCGACTGATATCATAAAGGATGCCCAAGTTTGAAAAATCCACGCATTACTATCTCTTTGATTACCCATCTGTTGCATTTTATTTGCTCCTAATATCTGTAGTTAATGACTGATGTATTTGTGCTGATGTGTCAAGCTTAAATTGAATAAACATCGATCGGGAGTAGGAATGGACACTTTCACAACTGGCTCGGAAGTAGGGTAGAGGATGAGAGTGTTGATGACTAGGAAGGACTCGGGCGTCAGGGTGAACGCACTTAAATCTTCTGTTTTTGAAAATCACCATAAATCGGATGTAAATTCAATTTTTTCAAAACATGAAAGCTTTACCTGTAGGTAGTTATGGCTAATTAATTGTGTTATGTTTGTTTAAAGTTTATATC
>JAJAZF010000074.1 GCA_026785875.1 Chamaesiphon sp.
ACTATCGATATCTACGAGTAGCTCTTTAACAATGCCCAGACGTTTGCCCGTATCTTTGGCAATAACTTGAGTATTGATGAGATCGGCGCGTTGACGAATCAGTTCGGATGTCATATTGGCAGGTTGGGATGATGCGGAGTAGGGGGTGCAGGCAGATGGCGTTGGTGCAGCCTCTTTTGAATGAGACTCTATTCCTACCATTTTATCTTGACCGCTGCTCACATCCATTGTACGGTTTTCTCTACCACAAGTTATCGATCTTGGTTAACTATTCTGTTTTAACGGAATCAGCGGAAGTCCCTAAATTATTTTACTGGTGCCGCGACTGGTGCTTTGACTGCGGCTAACTGGGCTTGGTAGATGTGGATTTGGTCGGTTAAGCCAGGGATACCAGGGATATTCCGATCGTAAAGCTTAAATCCTTGCCCGATCGATTTGGTCAGGACATCGGAGGCAAAGCCTTGATAATATACTGGTACAGGGCGATTGGTATGATTTCCCCAGCCATATTTACCTGTTTCGGGTAACTCCTTACCTGCGGCATCCTTGACGACTACTGGTTGAGAACCCCAATAATGACCCGCGTCGGTGGCTGTATTCATGGCAGTCAGACGTTGGGCACCTTGACGACGCAAGCGATCGGGGAAGTCATCATTGAGCGTAAAATAATGATCGTGGTCGGCGGTGACGATGAGTTGGTTGCGTTCCCAGCCGCCGTGAGTTGCGATCCATTTGATGACGGTACCGACAGATCGATCGAAATCCAGAGTCGTACCGATCAGATTATCTAGATGATTATCATGTGCAGACCAATCTATATCACCACCTTCAATCATCAACCAAAAACCGTCAGGATCTTTGCCAAGCACTGTTAAAGCTGCTGTAGTAAGTTCGCTCAGGGTTGGATTTTGATTCCGTTCCTGTTTGATAAATTCAGCATCGGTTTGATTGTGCGTGAGGGGGCGTTTTGTATCTGGTTGTAAGCCTCGCGTACTGTGAACTGTACCTAGATCGAAGCCAGTAGTACTGTAGTCACCAGTTGCCGAACTGACGGGGATATTTCCAGCTTGTCCCCTCGCGCCATAGATACCGAGCAATCTTTGACCCCGATTGGGATCGAGCTTGGCGGCTGTCTGGGCTAATTTTTGAGCTGCATTAGTACCACGTTCGAGGAAAGTGTACTGGTAGATATTATTAGTGGGTTTTTTGCTCAGTTCTTGATAGGTGGCTGCGCTGATATAAGTGTGTACTGGCTCGATGCCTGTAGGAAGTGGTTCTTTGACATTCGATAGCGGATGTCCGCCACCGAGCAGCACGGTAGGTTGATAGATGCGAAGTTGTTGCTGGAGGATATTGTCGAGGGGAGTTGCTCCTGGTGCATTGATGTCGTATTTATTGCGGCGATTGACATTTGCCGAAGCTGCGCCAGGAGTGGCATGATCGATCGGTACTGATGTGACTAATCCGGTGGATTTCTTTTGGTCGGCGGCGGTGCTGAGGATGGTTGTCAAGGGACGTTCATAGATGTCTACTGCGATCGCGTTATTATAGCTTTTCACGCCAGTGTAGAGAGTTGTAGCGGTGTTGGCAGAGTCGGGATAGCTGGCTTTGATATACTCTCGATCGCTGCCTGGAGTCCAAGGATTTGCGCCACCTTTGAGGGGATCGTAACCGACTAAATTCCCCGATCTTGGGCTGGCTGGCTCGGGGCTATTCTTGCCATGCTGTCCTGGATTGAAATTCGGGCTAAATTTAAAGTTAGGGCGAATAGGACTAGCTCCAGTCAGCTTTTGGGAGTCATCTAGGGCACTATTGTTACTACTATATTTACCGTTGGCATCGGCAACTGTAGTGCCGTAGGTGGTACTGAGGGCATATCCCTTGAGTGTTTGCATTTGTAAGCCAGATCCACGCCCCTGTAGATAAAAATCTTTAAGGGTTTTCCCCGATTTACCGTTGTCGATCGAATTTTGGATCGCCGCAGCTCTGGTTATTTCCCAGCCCATACCGTCGCCAATCATGAGAATAGTATTCCGCTGCTTGTTAGGTACACGTGACAGTACTGGGGTAATGGTAACTGTCAGGAACAAAGCAATTACCGCTAGGATCGACCACTTATAAGCTGTTAGCTGAAAATGTTTTATCATTTGTTTTTAATAAGTACGTCGGTATAGCCTCTCCGTAAGGAGACACTCACGTTAATTTACCGATCGGTTAGTTCTTTTTTTCGGCGTTGCTGAATCGGGGTATGATTTCTCTGTAGGGGTGCCTATGAGTGGGTACCCTTAATCGATGCGGGGTAAGCACAAGGCATTACCCCTACAAAAATTATTTGTACGTTTCATACCTTAATTCAGCAACGCCCTTTTTTCCAAAAGTGTCACAGCCGTATCTTGCCATTCTTGTCTTAATTTATCATCTTCAGCTTTAGTTGTCAGAGATCGACCATTTAGTTCGGGATGTTTGGCATAAAACGCTCGATCGACTTGACGATAGAATTTAGCTGCTGGGATATTGAGTTGCTTTAACTTTTGACTCAAATCTTGTTGACGTTGTTGTACTGATGGCTGAGATTTGAAGGGATTGGGAATAGATCGGACGACACCTGCTGTCGCCGCATCAACTCGATCTTTCACTATTTTCATCGGATCGATTGTTTGTGCCCATTTCACTATGCCATTAACTGCTATACATGTTACCAAGATTACCGATCCTATTTTGGTGACTTGCCAAGCAGGTTTTTTCCACTCATTAAGATTCCGCGTGGGTAGTTCTGTTGTTAAGGTTGAGACTGAACCATTTCTAGGGCTAATCTCAAGCGTTTTGAGTTGAGATATATTAGTGCGAGTAGTAGGTGTTGAGTTAGTGGTTATTACTGTGGGTATAGAACTGGGCGCGGTATGATAGTTAGTTAAGGGCGGAAGATCTGCTAAAACTTCTGCTGCTGACTGATAGCGATTTTGAGGATTATGTTGGAGCAATCGATCGAGTATTGCACTAAATTCTGGAGTGAGTCGAACGTGTTTTCGCCATTCCCATCTTGCTTCAGCCGGACTATAAATCGTACTAGCATCTTTACCTGTTAGTAAGGTGAGTGCGGTTGCAGCGATCGCATAAAGATCGCTCGATGGGGATACTTTGCCGCGCATCATTTGTTCTTCTGGTGCATAGCCTTGTTTACCAATCCGTGTCGCAATTTTTACGTTATTACATTGAGAGGTAACTGTAGCTGCGACCTCTTTGACACAGCCAAAATCAATCAGAACTGGTAAGCTGTCGCTATAACGATAGATAATATTATCAGGGGAAATGTCCCGATGAATTACGCCAACTCTGTGAATATAATCGAGAATGGGTAATAAATTATAAAATAGTTTGACTATCTCTTCTTCGCTGAAAAATTTGTGCTGTTTCAGTCGTTGATTTAACCTGTCGAGATAAGTTTCCCCCTCGATATAGTCTTGCACCAATAATAATGATTTAGAGCCACTATTATCGACAGGCAATAACTCTCTAAAAGCGGGAATCTGCGGATGTTTGAGCTTGTATAGAACTCCGGCTTCTCGCTCGAATAATTCCTTAGCTTTGACTAATGCTGCTTGCCCTTGTACTTGAGGCGCAAATTCTTTGAGGACACACTTCTCGTTAAATTTATTGAGATCGATCGCTAAATAACTTCGTCCAAATCCACCACGTCCGAGTTCGCGGACGATCTGATAACGATTGCCTAATACATTACCTGGAATGAGTAAAGACGACTCTAGCATATAGGATGAGGGTAATAGAATGGCGATCGGGCAACACGCTCGACGATCGTAACAATTATGTTCTATGCTACCAGAAAGAATTGGTTTAAAGCCTCTCCCCTAAAGGCGAGAAAATAAAATCAGACTATTCATTACTCCAATCCTCTTCCTTCTAGGTAGAGGAGGTAGGCGATACGGGAGGTTTCCTCCCATATTTCAGCCTAACGTGTCGCTGTCAACTGTCAACTGTCAACTGAATGAACCACCATCTGGATTTTAGGCAAGTCTACTTTGCGCCTAATTTTTCTACCTCGACTCCATCGACACTTACCCAAGCAATTTGGGAAGTACCACGCTCGATCGCGATTTGGCGGATTTGCGCTGGGGTTCCATCAT
>JAJAZF010000075.1 GCA_026785875.1 Chamaesiphon sp.
GATGCTTCTTGGAAACCCTTGAGTGCTTTGCCTAGACTCTTGCCGATTTCTGGTAACTTTTTGGGGCCAAATACCAATAGTACGACAACAGCGATCGCGATAGTTTCCGGTAAGCCGATCCCAAAAAAATTCATAATCTTTTTCCTGACAATTACTGATACAGTATAATTTTTAGTCCGATCCCGTCATTGTATCCAAATTTACAGATCTTTATCGGATAGTGGCTATCGATCGGGTATGGGTTAGAGTCAATCTCTCGCTCTTGACGTTTGAGAAACATAAGCAAAAGTCGCCTGTAGTTACCCATCCCAATCTCCAGTCACGATCGATCCTATTGTCCGCCACCACTCCAGTCAACAGAGAAACTATCAAGAACCAGAGAGTTATTGTAGATTTGGAGGATGATCAATAAAAAGACCGCAAACAATACCATAAATACGCCCATGACTGGGGTAGTTCCCCAACCAGGAACGACTTTACCATATTCAGCATTGAGAGGTCTGAGCAGATCCCCTAATTTAGTGCGTTGTGCCATGTGTCACCGATGATGTTATGTGGATACTCTGTCTGTGGAGTGGAAATATTCCACATCCTCAGTGTACCAAAGAAAATTCCAGTTTTCGACAGCCGCTCCCGTTCTATTTTTAATGGGAGCCGCGATGTGTTGGCAGCACCGATCTAAAAGTAGATTTAGGAATGATATCTATCGATCGCTAGATTTTTTGGTAAATTTTTGTAAAATTCATTAATATTGTAAGATAAGCAATATCCTTAGATTAAATTAACCATGGAATCTGCAACAGTTCTTAGCATTACGTTGGGCGCGGCGGTGATCCTCACCACTGCCTATGGCTTATATATTTCCTTCGGTCCTCCAGCGAAACAACTTTCAGATCCTTTCGACGACCATGAAGACTAAGTTAGTTGATAGTTGACACTTCGGCTACGCTCAGTGCAAGTAGTTGATAGTTGATAGTTGATAGCGAAACCCAACAATCGTAGGGTGGGCAGTGCCCACCAGGTTTCGGCAGCTTTAAGGATGTATTAGTTGTGGGCTGTTAGACCACAACAGCGGATTTAGACAGCAAGGGGAATCCGAGTTTTTCGCGTTGCGCCAGATAGAGATGGGCAACTTGTCTGGCTAGTCCGCGCACTTTCCCGATATATCGCGTCCGCTCGGTAACAGAAATGACTCCCCGCGCATCGAGCAGATTGAATGTATGGGAGCATTTGAGGACATAATCCAAGCTCGGCATCACCAATCCTCTAGCGATCAGTTGTTCGGCTTCCTGTTGATAGAGATCGAATAGCGTAAACAATAATTCGGGGTTGGATGCTTCAAAGTTGTAAGTAGATTGCTCGATTTCGGATTGGAGATAGATATCGGCATAGGTGAGTGTATCATTCCACAAGATTTTGGCGATCGAGTCCACGCCCTGAAGATACATACATAGCCGCTCCAAGCCATAGGTAATCTCGATCGAGACTGGGCGACAATCCACCCCGCCGCACTGCTGGAAGTAGGTAAATTGAGTCACTTCCATCCCATCTAGCCAGACTTCCCAGCCGACTCCCCAGGCACCCATCGCGGCATCTTCCCAGTTATCTTCCACAAA
>JAJAZF010000076.1 GCA_026785875.1 Chamaesiphon sp.
ACAAACCAGGAATTATCGATCGAGGTTTTTTGCAGCCTGCCGATATGGAGTCGATTTGGCAATCGGCAGGTGCATTTATCCTCCCCAGTCGCTTCGATCCCTGGCCATTAGCCATTGTCGAAGCCGCCGCCGCAGGTTTACCAATTATTTGCACTGATGTCTGTGGTTCCGGCGTGGAAGTTGTCCGTCCGTGGTACAACGGTCTAGTTATTCCTGAAGAGAATACTAAAAGTCTCACTCAAGCCTTACTTACCTTTCATCAGCGTCACGCCGAATTACCAGTGTGGGGTAAACGCTCTCAAGAGCTGGCTGCACCTTATGCGACTGGTATTTGGGTAGCGCGATGGCAAGCTTTGCTCCAGAGAGCAGTAGAGAGTAAACTCAGCTCGACAGATCTCGTTGGTGGAGCCTCTGCTCCGAAGAATCGAGTCCTGACTCAATAAAATTAAAATATGAATAAAACCTTTATCGATCAACTGCTTAGTTTTCTATCCACTCCCTTTGGGGTAATTGGGGTAGCAATTGGTGTATTGATGGCGATCAAAGCAAGTCAAGATCGCCCCACTGGATGGCTGCTATTTAGCATGTGTTGCTTTGCATCCTCGCTCAGTACATATACAGATTTCTGGATTAAAGTGGCACCACCACTAATATTTCCACTTCAACAAATTCGCTCCTTCGGTAGACCACTAGCAATTGTACTTCTGATTCTCTTAGTATTTGTAGCAGTACAAACCCCAAGTAATTGGCGGCAGCGGATACTACCCAAAGCGATCGATTATCTCATGGTTGTCCAATTTGCCATTTTCGCGAAGACACTACTTTACGGCAGTCAAGAATTCGCTTTGATTTCAGCATTGACCTTTGGCGGAATCATCTTGATGCTCAAGATGGGGCTAGGTAGGTGGATGAATGATGATGAAAGTTTTCATCTTGCAGTCAAATCGATCGCAGTAGCAGGCTTAATTTTCGTCGCTGTCAATGGCGTTCAATTTTTAGTTAATCGTCAAGCAATTACTTTTGTGCATGGTCGCTTTCTGGGAACGACAGGCAATCCTCAACATGCAGGTGTACTATTAGCTGCGACGATTCCGTGCTTGATGTTTTTAATTCAAAAATTATCTAGGTGGAGTTTTGGCAAATTCCTCTGGGTAGCAACCTTAATGCTAACGCTATATTTTTTATTACTTAGTGGTTCTCGCACAGGTTTAATCATGGGTGCGGTTTCAATTTTATTGTTTTACCGAAACAATGGTGGAGCTTGGCTCCGAATAGTATTGTTTCTAGCGATATCCGCAGCCCTGATTTTGCCATTTTTAGGTGCAGACACATTAAGTTCATCATCGACAGGGATCGATGCCTCTGTAAGCGATCGCTTTACGTCTACGAGTAATACTCGTGAAGGTGTCTGGAGTGGCATGTGGAATAGCTTTATGGACAATATTTTATTTGGTGCCCCGCTTGAACAGGGCGGTCGATTAGGTTATGGTGAAAATTCTTGGCTTTCCGCAGGTGCCGCTCTTGGCTTAATCGGATTCATTCCGATGATGATGATGGGATGGGAATCTGTGAAGATGATCGGGCAACTAATTCAGTTGAGCAACCGTAACTCATATTACTTTTTCCAGAGCAGTGTAGTAGTAGCAGGGCTGGGATCGATGCTAGTCGGGAGTGTGTTTGAAGCTTTCCTACTGGGGAATATGACATTTTCTCTGATTGTATTCTTGATGTATCTGATCATGGGTGCATATCTGGTCGAGGTCGATCGAGTCCGTACTCACTACGCTAGAGCTGAAGCTGAAGCAGAATTTGCAGATCGATCTGGAGTCTATCAGTGAAGATCTTACATGTCATCCCGTCGATTTCTCCAGCACGGGGAGGGACGAGTCGAGCTGTTATTGATATGGTTCATGCTTTGCTCGATCGAGGCATCGATGTTGAGATTGCCACCACCAATGATGATGGTGACAATCTCCTCGATGTACCATTAGGAACACTTACTCTCTACGATCGCATCCCTACTTACTTTTTCTCTCGTTTCTCA
>JAJAZF010000077.1 GCA_026785875.1 Chamaesiphon sp.
ATAAGTAGTGACATCTCCATCTTGCCCTAATTGCTTCAGGATTTGGTAACGCTGCTGTAGAGTAGATCCGATCGGATTCACTATCTGGATACTCTCGCGACTCACTTGCAAGTTATTCAAAGTTTAGGCTCTTCATTACTTAGTATGCTGATTTACGCTCAGATTGATAGCTGGCGAGGGATTGAGCCTAAAATCTATTGTTGTTAGATTTTTTAGCCATTTTTGGCTTAATAGCAATGGTTTGAGGACAACAAGCCGCGATTAGCATACCAGGTAATGAAGACCCAAAGTTTACTACTTACCGATCGCAACTACCGTCTATTTTACTCATTAATTAGTAAATATATCCCCCACAATACTTGACAAACTGCTGGAATAATTTAAGCCATTCCTTGCTTGACAATAAGCAATTCATTCGATCTCACTTATTTAGACAAGATCCAAGGAACTCGATCGGGAGCAATAATCCAGCAGTTTCCGCCAGCAGCAAGTGTTTAGATATTAGCGGGGACTAATTGGCAACCTGTTACTACATAACGATTCTTTACCAACCACTAGCTCAACCTCCTGATTTATGTTGGAGATTGATAATTTCGGCTGGAGTAAACGCTCCAAATTCAGTAATAATTGCCTGAATCAAATGGGCGGGAGTTACATCAAAAGCCGGATTATAAAACTCAACGCCAGGGGGACAAATAATAGTTTCACCGATTTGATACAGCTCCGAGGGATGACGTTCCTCGATCGGAATCAGACTGCCATCGCTGCGGCTAAAGTCAATTGTCGAAAGCGGTGCAGCTACGAAGAACGGAACCTGATGAGCCTTGGCTACCAGAGCTAAACTATAGGTGCCAATTTTATTGGCTGTATCGCCATTAGCGGTAATTCGATCGGCACCAACGACAACCGCATCTATTAATCCTTGTTTCATACAGTGCGCCGCCATACTGTCACCGATGACTGTCACGGGGATACCTTCTTGGACACACTCCCAACTAGTGAGTTTTGCCCCTTGTAGTCGGGGGCGAGTCTCATCTGCGTACAGACGAGCCAGCCGCCCCTGTGTCCAAGCAGAACGTACTACCCCAAGCGCGGTACCATAGCCCGCTGTTGCTAGGGCACCAGCATTGCAATGGGTGAGTAAACACAACTTATCTGGACTGCTGGGTAATACCGCTAAACCATGATCGCCGATCGCTCGACAAGTTTCGATATCTTCAGCATTAATCTTTTGAGCGGCAATCAGTAATTGCCCACTAATCTCTGGCACACTTCCCGAATAGGTACGTGCGGTATGTTCCATCCGATCGATCGCCCAAAACAAATTCACCGCTGTCGGGCGTGTAGCTCTGAGCGTTTTGCCAATCTCAGTTAGCTGTGCCAAAAACTCATCCCGATCCGTTGTGGCAATATCTCTAGCACCCAGATACATCCCATAAGCAGCCGCCACCCCAATCGCTGGCGCACCTCTGACAATCATCGTCGAAATAGCTTCTGCCATATCTTCCACGCGACTGATTTCTACATGTGTATACTCATTTGGCAACCGATTTTGATCGATCAGCAGGACGCGATTATCTTGCCAGCGGACGGGATAAACTGGGGTATTCATGGCTGAGGTAGCTCGAGATCGATCGATTAGTTCAAGCTCAAATTTTATCATCGAAATTGGGGTCATGCTCGATCCAATCGTTGGCGGAGCCTACCGTAGCTCGTCGCTGACTCGATCGAATCAATTAAATCACCACAATATTGACTAATAATTAGATCTTAATTGCGAGCGCAAGACATTCGATTAGTCATACAAGTCAGTCTAGGTATAGTTAATCTGGTCTAACTCTATTTTTATTTTAGTCATTAGAGCCTCCAACTAGAGAATCGATCGCCTACTCAAAGTACCAAATTCTTGGAGCGGCTTGTGATAAGTCCCATCGATCGGGAGTATCTCGATCGATGGTTACGGCAACGGAATTACTGCAAGTAGATCGGTAGGAACGATCGATCTCTCGAGATCCTGCAATCCTAATATTCAGGATAATCCCCTCCGCTGGTAAATCGATCGACTTCATCCAGATGTTCGATCGA
>JAJAZF010000078.1 GCA_026785875.1 Chamaesiphon sp.
GATCGATCTCGCTGCTCGGAGCGGTTGCATCTTAGGAACATAGCCAGCTCGGACATCTTTTTGTTCTCTATCTAATGGTTCGAGCTAGATCGGTAGATCGAATGATGACCGATCGAAATCGGACTCGTATCATTATATAAATGAGTTGAAAAGATTGTAGCTTTCTGGCACTGATTCGATCGATTGATGATGACTAGTGCTGATGATATTAGTGATTTCCCGCAGTCAGAGGCTACTTGTGATGAGCGTAGTCGAATTACGCCAAATCGGTAATCTCGCTAAATTAATTCAACTTTTATTCATTACTTTAAATCCACGGACTACTGCCATGAAAACCGAGATTGCACTGCATGAAATTATGAGAATTGATGAGTATGCCGAAGCAGAAGCGGAAACCATTTCAGCAGCTAGTCCCACTCCTGCTGATGCGATGAAGCATGGAGAATCTCCAACTGACTTGGTAGATAATTCCGCTTCTGCTGAAGCGGTAATCGTAGAGGAATCGCCAACGTCTGTAGACACTCCTGCTGAAACCATTATGAATTACGATGAATCGCCCATTGAGTCGGCAGATATTCCTGCTGAAACCACTATGAGTTATGACGAATCGACAGCTATTTCCACAGATAGTCCGGTGACTGAACCCGTGATGAGTGATAACGAATCACCAGCCATGTCCGTCGAGACTCCTGCTGAAACCGTGATGAATTACGACGAAACTCCAGCCATTTTAGGAGATATTCCGGCTAATGAACCGATGTTGAATAACGAGCAATCGACAGTTGAGTCAGCAGAAGAACTGTGGGTAACGGTTCAAACCAGAACGGCAGGATTTTTTGAAGAAACGGTATCAACCATTGGGACGTTCTTCAAAAATAATCGGCAGCTTCTGACGATTCTAGGCGTAGCTTTTATCGCTATTCTTGGAGCTAAACTGATGTTTGCGGGATTGAATGCGATCGATGATATCCCACTGGTAACACCACTACTCAAACTAATTGGTTTAGTATACGTAGTTCGGTTTGTTTGGCGTTACTTGCTCCGCGAACAAGATCGTCACGAATTAGTTGAAAATATTAACCGCACCAAAGCGGAAGTATTAGGCAGTCAGAATTAAGAAAGTCTGGAACCAAATCGGATTTTAGAGTCAGCTAGACTTAGGGTGAAGTTGATTTACCCCCCCAACCCCCCCTTATCAAGGGGGGGATTTTGCGATCTTGCTCCCTCCCCTTATCAAGGGGGGCTTTTCCAATCTTGCTCCCTCCCCTTTACAAGGGGAGGGTTGGGGTGGGGTAAAGATCTCCGCTAGATTATAATTTCTCAGCCTTGAGCCAAGTAAAACAGAAACGGGCACCGATGTCTGTCTCATCCAACCAGATTTCACCGCCTTCGCCTTCGACAATTTTTTTGACTAGTGCTAAACCAATTCCGGTATTTTCATTTGAGCTGCTGGGTTTTAGCGTCTGAAAAATCTCAAAGATCCGGTCTCTAGCTGCTCCTGCGGGAATCCCTGGGCCATCATCAGCGATCGAGAATTGATAACGATCTCCCACATCCTTAGCAGTAATTTCGATTCTACCATCGGCTCGGTCGTGATGCTTGATGGCATTACTGAGGAGATTGGCAAAGATCTGGCTCAGTAAGATCCGTTTGGTGTCCAAAGTTGGTAACGGTGGCAAGATTTGAATCTGAAAAGTTGGTGGTACGATCAGCGAATCGATCGTTTCGGTCAGCAGTTGGGAGACATCGACGGTTTCGATGGCGAGTTCTTGTCGTCCGACGCGTGAATAGTGCAATAGTCCATCAATTAGCGCGTCCATGCGTTTGACGCGTTGGCGCAATAGTTGAAACTGTTGTCTATCGCCATCTAAAATTCGATCGCCGAGATCTTCTTCGATCCATTCTGATAAATTGGCAATCGCTCTCAAGGGAGCTTTGAGATCGTGGGAAACTATGTAACCAAAGGAACTAAGTTCTTCATTTCGGTCTTTTAACTGTTGTTGTGCAAACATCAGCGAATGATTGAGATGTTGGAGATCGTCAGTTTGGATTTGATTGAATAGTTCCAATTGTTTGCGATCGGTGATATCTTCGATCGCACAGAGAAAATATTGGGGCGTACCCATTTGTCCAGCGGTAGTTACATTCCTGACGACAGAGGCGGTGAGATCGATCCAGACATGGTGCCCTTGTTTGTGAATACAACGTTTTTCTAGGGTGCCTTCGTCGATCTCACCACTTAATAATTGCTCGATAAAAGCCGCATCCTGAGCTAGATCTGCGGGTTCGGTAATTGCCTGAAAAGTCGTTGCTAAGAGTTCTGCTTTGCTATAACCCATAATTTCGCAAAATTTCCGATTTACTTGCAACCAAGTGCCATCCAGGGCGACATGACAAAATCCCATCGGGATCTCCTCGAAAGTATGGCGAAATAGTTCTTCACTGGCTTGGAGGGCACTCTCTGCGTGCTTACGAGTAGTGACATCGCGAGAAACCGACAAAATTTGGTCGATCTTACCGTCTGCATCGAGGATACTCGTGACAACTACTTCCCACCATTTCGGTGTGCCTTTGAAGGTAGCACAATAACCGTCGAACCTACCGACTCCACCAGCTAGAGCTGTTGCAAAAGCACCAGCGGCGGATTCACCCTCACTAGTTTGCCATAATTCCAGCCATTGAGTATTGGCGATAGTGGCAAAGTCGTCGATTTCCATCAATGCTTGTCCGCCATCGTTCATATACAGCAGACGACCTTCTAAGTTCATCACCTTGATACAATCTTGATTGCTCTCAAGTACCCGACGAATAAATTCCTCACTGCGGCAGAGTGCTGCTTCCTTCTGCTTGCGATCGGTAACATCGTAGACTAACCCTGAGAACCATTCAAGATTACCCTGTTCGTCGTAATGCGCTCCGCCGACTACCTCGATCCAGCGGATTTGTCCATCGCGCCAGATAATTCGATATTCATTCCGATATTCGGATGATTTGCGATCGAGTGTTTCCTGCAATTTAGCTTCAGCTTGGACTCGATCTTCAGGATGCACCCGATCGAACCATTCACTGTATACTTGTGTTGTACTGCCAGGTTCATAGTCGAACAATGCTTGAAACTCTGGTGTCCAGTGGACTTTTTGGGTGAGGATATTCAAATGCCAAGCACCTGCTTGGGCTAGTTGCATTGCAGTTGCTAGACGTTCGTTGTAGAGTTGGGTGCGGAGGCGTTCGGTTTCGGCTTGCTCGATCTGAGTGCGATCGCGTCCTTCAGGAATAATCAGGATGACTTCGCCCAGATCGTTACGAATCGGCGTGAGTGAAAAATCGATCGGTACCAGCCGATTCCCCGCGCCCATCAATTCCACTTCATAGCGGATAAACTCTCCCTGTGCCGCCCGCGCGATCGATTCTTGTAACTGCTGTTGGACTGCTGGCGAATAACTCCAACATGGAGCTTCCCACAGGGGGCAACCGCTCCAGTTACTATCGTCTTCTATACCCGCAAATCTTACAGCGGTGCGATTCATCTCGACGATCGATCCGTCAGGTTTTAATAATCCAATCAACCCAAACGTGCCATCGAAGATCGCCCGAAACTTTTGTTCGCTCTGCTGAAGCTCGGAGATGGCTTGTTTGTTACCAGTAATGTCTTGCATCAACGCCACTGCTCCCAGCTTTTCACCTGTAGAGCTATAAATTGGCGTAGCATTAGCTAGGAGCGATCGAGTGATGCCTTGGTTCGGCTTAATCGTCATTTCTTGATTGACTACTGATTCTCCTTGGAGAGCGCGAAATAGCGGGATCTCTGGCTTGGTGAGAGTCCTGCTGCCGTCGCCATCGTAGAGATCGTAATATCTAGCCCATTCTTCCGGCTCCAGCGGTTCGGGGGGCAAACCGTGAAATACTTGCGCCATCCGGTTGAATAACACCAACTGTCCATCAGCATCACAAGCAACAATCCCGTCGGAAGCACAAGCGAGTAAAGCGTCCAGAAATTTGGTAGATTGTGGGCGACCTGGGATTGCTGCCTCACTACCCAATCGGATCGCCGTACCAATCCAGAGCGTCTGCCCCACTTCATCGCGATCTGGCTCAATTTCGAGTTTAAACCACTCCCAATCCCCTAACCTACTTTTTAGTCGAAGTTTGATTTCTAACGGCTGCTGTGACCTGCTAGCCTCCTCCCAGGAGGATGAAAAGCGATCGCTTTCTGCCTCATGTAAAATTTCCGCAAAGCTCCCGAGATGATGGCGATCGTCAGACTCCCCCAGATATTCGCACCATCGCTGATTGACGGCTAGAATTTCGCCGCGCTCGGTCATCAACCAAGCCAATTGAGGAATGCGTTCCAATAGCTTTTGACAAACATTTGAGTGCAAAAAAGTCTGTTGATTTACTGTCATCTAGAGTCAAATACTAGAATAATTCCAATCTAACCTAGCACATTCTTACCTGAGAGGGTGTCTAAAAAGTTTTATTTGTGCGATCTACTTAGGTAGTCGATCCCCCTAAATCCCCCTTAAAAAGGGGGACTAAGAGTCTCAAAGCCCCCTGCTTTGTGCGCTTTCATGGACGGGAAACCCGTCCGACGCGCATCCGCTTTTTAAGGGGGGTTAGGGGGATCTTCTATTTGGTTGCTTTTCAGACACCCTCTCAACTGTCAACTGTCAACTGAATGAACTGTTTCAACGTTTGATGAGAATATATGCCTTAGTGTACTCAGGTAATTTGCGAGTATAAGCGGTGAAATCTTCCTTGTTCTCAAATACACCTGCTAAAAAATCTAACTGATGTAGATTGGGTAAAAATGCCCCACCAGTATCGGCAATAATTCCCATTCGTAACTGTGGTTTACCAGCGATCGAATCCTCCGTCACTACAATTCTACCCAATCCAATATTCAACACATCCCCAGCAAAAGTTACCCCAGGTTTGAGTGAAATTTTAGTCTCGATCGTGCCACCATATCCTTTAATTGTAGTAACGGGTCTAAAATACCAGTACCGCTTTTGTTCGGTGGGAGCTAAACCCTTGATAAAGGGAATGTTATTATTCCGATCGACATTAAAAAATCTCGATGTACCGTCCGTAAATTTAATTAAGATAGTGCCTTCCATCAACGCTGATTCTAGTCCTGCTCGATCGAGATAGGCTAGAGGTTCTACTGTCCCAAATTCTTGACCTTGAGGTTCGTAGATATTTTTTAAGACATCTTGTTTAGTGTATTTAAGGCGCACTGCATCTATGTCGGTATCTGGCTTGAGGGCATAGAGTCCTGTATTAAACTCCTTAGTAGGGGTATGCGAGCCAGGATGGGTAAACACAGCATATTTGGTCATCCGTACCCGTTTTTCATCTGTCGCGGTAGGGTTGAATGCTGTCCATTGGATCGATCGAAAGTTAGTATTTAAAAACTTGGAATCTTGAAGTCTAATCGATCGCTTTGCTTTGAGATCCTGTTGTAAAGTCAACACCATAAAATCCAGCGTTTTGACGATATCTGCAACTTTTACCCCTTGGGTACCTAAAATCCCCTCTCGCTGAAGATCTAGATCGCTATCCAATCGATTTTTAAAGTACTTGCGGGTACTTTTCAAAACTACTAGCAAGTCGGCTGGATTGAAATTTACTTTAGTCTGAGGGAGACTTGCGACTCTCAAAATATCGCGACTCTGAGCCATGAATTGAGGTTGTTTTAACTCATCAATTACCAGATAATCACCAACCTGTGCTGGAACCGAGGGGTTAGACAGTTGACAGTTGACAGTTGACAGTTGACAGCTAAGTTGTGATGGGGATTTAGATCCCTGATTTTTGTCGATCTTAGTCTGTAATGGTTCGACAGTCGGGATTGCAATTGGTGATGGGGTGGTTGGGGTGGTATTAACGACTGGCGGCGAAATTGCAGGTGCTGAAGCAATAACTGGTGAGGGTGAAATTGCAGGTATGGAAGTA
>JAJAZF010000079.1 GCA_026785875.1 Chamaesiphon sp.
ACCCCATTTTGCACCGCCAGCGTCCCCGCCGTATGCCGCAAACTATGCGCTGAGATCTTCCGTCCTGGCTGGTGTTTTAAATCCACCCCATTCAAATAATGGTCTACCAGATATCTGATCCCCCGCCGCGATAATCGCTCTTCAGCGCATTGATGCCCGAAACTAATAAACAATGGGTCGGTTAACGTACTATCAAACCCCGTCGCTCGTCGCAGTGTCAAATAGATGTCTAATAACTTCGCCAACTCAGGCGTTAGAGGAATCGTCCGCACTCGGCTTTTACCATCCAGCTTCAACCCAACCTCCTTGCCCAAACGTTTGATGTCCTCCAAATTACACCGATATAACTCCACCGTCCGCGTCCCTTCAATTGTCATCAAACCGAGCAGCAAGCGGTCGCGCACTAACTTCAACTCATCGCTATTATCTATCCCCTGAAGCAAACGATTGGCTTCATCTTGCTCCAAATAGGTAATCGTTTCGTCTGGGTGGGTAGAAGTCCTGGGCGGTTTAATCCCCAGCGCGGGATTATAAATCAGGAGTCCATACTCGATTGCCGCATCGTAAAACCTTGGCACGGCAGATAATTTCAACGCGATCGTATTTCGTCCATATCCATGCCCGACGAGGTGGTGACGGTAAACCTTAATCGTGTCTCGATTTGCCATACTCGGATCGACAGCTTGCTGCTGGCACCAGTGTAAATAGGCTTTAACTTGGCTCCAATAGGCGATAATCGTTTCCGCACTAGCCGCACCCGATGCAACATCGAAGCTCAAAAAATGGGTGAACACTTTAATCAGATTGTCAGCATCGAGGACGGGGGGAACTGCGGCTGCATCCGTGGCGGTGACATTCGGTATTGGGTCATCCATTGCAGTCGCCCCCAGTCCATTAGTAGTTTTGCATCCCTATTAATTAATAGTACCGTTAGCAAACGTTTGGGCGGTAGAGGCGATCGCTCTCGATCCCATCGATTCAGTTAGCTACTAATTGAAATGTTCTGAAACTTGCTAACAATAACAGCGTTTAGCGGGAGCAAACGTTTGCCTGAAAGTGAGGGATTCTCTAGTCGATTGCTTTCTCATATTTTGCCGCCAAAGACCGAACTTTTCGACTAAAGCGATCGACCACCGCATCCGGTGCCACAACCACACAATCATCCCCATAGGGCAAAATTTCTCGAAAGAACCAGAAAGTACTATGAATTTTACGAATTACTCGTTTAGTGGGTCGATCTGTCTCTAAATCTGTAACTTCTAGATCGTCTTCTCTCTTTGTATAAGCGAAAGCTAGTCCCCCTGTAAGATGAAACTCGACGGGGATGATTGCTAACCCGTTTCTATCCCATTTTTCAGCCATTGGGACGACTACTGCATTCTGAATCCGATCGAGTCTTAAAAACCAGTTGTGTTGCAGTCCGGGGACATCATCATTCCCTTCAGATTCAACGCATTGACAGGTTAAGTATTGACGTTTCTCAATTGCTTGGATTTTTCCGAACAGGACGGTAAAAGTGTACGGTCGATCGGCAGCATCGCGATATGTCAGACGAAAGGGGCGATGTTGATAGCTCAATTCGTCGATTTTTTGTCGCCAGGGCGGAATAGGATGATCCAGATACTTAATAAGTTCAGCGCGGAGGGGAATAGTAAGTTCGGATCGAGCGAGCAGCATCTGCGCGACGATCTCAGCTTCGGTGGTTTTCCCTGCATCGATTAGAGCTTTGATGGCAATGGTTAAAGCTCGAATCTTTGATGGTTGCCAATCGTTGTTATGGGCGATCGTTAGCTCTCGTCTAGCGATCGTTTCGATCAGTTTGGAGATATTGGGCTTGTCGCCCCACATCATGCCAAATTCTTGAGCTAGTTGGGTGAGGGCTGCTCGATCGGCTTCATTGAGGGAGAGAGTAAGAGCGCGTCCAGGGCGAGTCATAAGATTTTAATTTGTCCGTACACTTTGTAATGACAAAGGCTTGTTGACTCATATTATAGCTGTTAGGATGAAATCAATCGCTTGATTACGGAATAAGTGCAGGGGTTCACTGCTCCGATCGAGAGCAAGCTGACCTAGTTAGACATCACTCACCACCAAAACAATGAATAATAATCTCTCAGAACGCACGATCGCGCTAATGTCTGATGGTTGTTGGCACCCTGCCAATGAGTAAGTTGAAAAGATTAGCCATCGCTTCTCTGCAACCATGCACGTACTCAAGAAGAGAGGCTACCACTTTGAAAAGCGCAAAATAACCGCCCAGCAATATGAGTACAAGATGACTGTTAGAGCGACGGTCTAATACTTTTGTTATGTACTTATCGAATGAACGTTCATTTGCTCTAATTTTGATGAGTATTCCTGGTTAAGTTGAAATACTTTAGTACGAAGAAAGTGGGTATACCGATGAACGAACAAGAATTGCTCTCGCGAATCACTGTCAATCCTCAAATTTTTGCTGGCAAGCCGATTATTAGAGGTAGAAGACTAGCTGTAGAACAGGTATTAGGTATGTTAGCTGCGGGGGATACTGCGGAAACTTTACTAGCTAGTTATCGCTGGTTGGAATTAGAAGATGTTCGAGCTTGTCTAGTTTACGCTTGCCGTCTAGTCGAACATGAACGTGTCGAACCTCTATTGCTAAAAACTGCCTGCGGAAAGTAAATATGTCCGATTATCAAATTCGGCTTAAATCTGTCTATTCGCAAACAGTACCGACACCAGAGGATGTCATGTTGCCAGCGGGTTGGAATCTAGCTTGGCATCAGTTAGCTACATTAGAAGCCCTCAAAGATCCCACAATTGATGTGGTGGTCAATACTGCAATGACTGGCGATGGTAAGAGCTTGGCTGCCTTTTTACTATCGATGATAGTCAAATGCTACTCCACATTAGCAATGTACCCAACGAACGAACTTGCACGCGATCAGGAGCGACAAGTTAACAACTACAAAACAGAGTTTCAGCCTAAGTACAATCCTCAAATTTATCGTTTGACAGGGGCAACTTTAGAGAACTTTGTAGAGAATAATAGTCTGCAGTCTAAGCAGCAAGGGCTGATTAATCTGGTTGACAACTCAGAAATATTACTAACTAATCCTGATATTTTTCACTATATCCACGATTTTCGTTATCTTCGACGCGATCCGAAGAATCTCAATAAGGGTGAAAATGCTGATAAATTGTTTCGTAAGATTGATGAAATGTATAAGTTATTCATCTTTGATGAATTTCATATTTTCTCTTCACCTCAAATTGCTAGTGTCGTGAATGCGATGTTGTTGATTAAACATACTACGAAGACGACTCCACGAAAATTCTTATTCTTGTCGGCAACTCCAAATGAAATGTTGTTAGATTTTCTTCATCGTTCTGGATTTAGAACTAAAGTTATAGATCCAGTTAAAAATAATTCATATAAATTTGAAGATGGTGCATTATCAGAATGGCGACAGATTAGCCAGCCGATCGATCTGACATTTGTAGGTGATTTGCAACCAGATTCTCGGTCTGGATATGACTGGATCGTTGACAATGCAGAGATAATAATCCTTAAATTTTTCTTAGATTATCCAGGAAAAAGTAAAGGGGCAATTATTCTCAACTCGATCGCCTCTGTCTACAAGATTTTAGGGATACTCAAACCACTGTTTGAGGCGCATGGATTAAAAGTTCTACCGAATACAAGTTTAACTGGTGAAAGCGAACGGGCAAGATCGATCTCAGATGCCGATCTGTTAATTGGGACTTCAACGATCGATGTTGGTATTGATTTTAGGATTAATTTTCTAATTTTTGAAGCGGCGGATGCGGGGAATTTTATTCAACGGTTTGGTCGATTGGGACGACATCCAGGATTTCCAACTTATCAAGCTTATGCACTGATTCCAAATTATCTGGTCGCTCGGTTATTTACAGGTAATGCAGATCGAGCGGCACCTCTAGCAAATGATGAAGAATGCGATCGAGTGTCATTTACAAATGCTGTCCGTACATCTTGGTCGTCTGTGAATCAGTTTGAGAACTACCCTAAACGTTGGGGTGCGATTCAATCTGTGTGTATGCAAAATGAGCTACGAAGCAAACACATGCAGCAAACTTATCCCGAAGCATCTAGAGGGTTTTGGGCTGATGTAGAAACAGCTTTTGAGGTTAATCTCAAGCATAAACACGGACAATTGATGCACTGCATTCGAGAAAAACAACACAAAATTATTGATGAAGCCCGCAGCTTTCGGGGCAGCAGTCAGCTTGATTGTGGGATTTATGATGCAACTAATCCCGATGAACCGGAGCGGGATCGCTTCAAGTCTTATAATCTGC
>JAJAZF010000080.1 GCA_026785875.1 Chamaesiphon sp.
AGCCATCAAACAGATGAAGTCCCTCGATTCCGACCTCGATAAAGCCCTCGGACGGATTAGCGGCGGCTTGTATATTATTACCGCCAAAAAAGGAGACTTTAGTAGTGCGATGTTAGCCTCATGGGTGACACAGGCGAGCTTTGAACCCTTGGGATTGACTATAGCAGTATCCAACGATCGGGCGATCGACTCATTGATGCAGGTCGGGGATAAATTCGTGTTGAATATGCTCGAAGAGGGGAATTATCAGACCCTCATGCGGCACTTTTTGAAACGATTTGCACCGGGGGCGGACAGATTTGAGGGCGTAAAGACTCAAGCAGCGGAAAATGGTAGCCCGATCTTGCAGGATGCGTTGGCGTATATCGAGTGTGAGGTGGTGAGTCGGATGGCTTGCGGCGATCATCATGTGGTGTATGCGACCGTGGATGCTGGACGGGTGGCGAAGGTGGAGGGGTTGACGGCGGTGCATCATCGGCGGGTGGGGAATCATTATTAGCTGCGGCGGGGTGTGTAGTTAGCACAGAGGAACACTGAGGTTTCACGGAGGAGGAGGAGGAGGTGATTTGTGAGTAACGGTGATTTGACGGGGAGGATTATTGGGTGTGCGATGCGGGTGCATACTGTCTTGGGGGCGGGTTTATTGGAATCTGCTTATGAGGCTTGTTTATGTTATGAGTTGCGGAAGGCTGGTTTGAAGGTAGAACAACAGAAACCAGTTCCACTTATTTATGAAGAAGTCAAACTTGAGTGTGCATATCGGATGGACTTATTCGTCGAAAACCAAATCATCGTCGAACTTAAAGCCGTCGATACCCTCCACCCTATCCACACCACCCAACTCCTCACCTACCTCAAACTCTCCAACCATAAACTCGGACTCCTCATCAACTTCAACGTCCAACACCTCCGGGATGGCATCAAGCGCGTAGCCAACTAACCCCTCCTCCGTGCCCCTCCGTGAAACCTCCGTGTACCTCTGTGATAATTACACACCCAAACCAAGCACCATCAACTCCTGCGATCGCACACCTAAACTAAGCACCATGAACCCACGCGACCTCCAACCCTACCCCATCGCCCCCGACACCACCGTCCTCCGTTCCCGCACCTGGGACAGACTCAAATTTGAGATCGAGTACGGACTAGCACGCGGTACCACCGCCAACTCTTTCATCATCAAAGGCGACACCAAAGCCCTCATCGACCCCCCTGGCTCCTCCTTCACCGACGTATTTATCGCCGGATTGGACAAACGATTTAATGTCAAGTTAATCGAATACGTCATCCTCGGACACATCAATCCCAATCGTGGCGAAACCCTCAAGAAGTTATTAGAATTAGCCCCGCAAATTACCTTTGTCTGTTCCAATCCCGCCGCGATCGCTCTCCCTGCTATTCTAGGACGAGAGGATCTCAAAATTATCGCGATTAAGGGTGGGGATTCGCTCGATCTGGGTAAGGGACACGTCCTCAAGTTTATGCTCGCACCTACTCCCCGTTGGCCCGATCGATTATTAACTTACGATCCCAAAACTCAAATTCTCTATACTGATAAACTCTTCGGTTGTCATGTCTGCGGCGACCAAGTATTTGATGAAGGATGGCAATCTTACTCGGAGGATCGTCGCTATTATTTCGACTGTTTGATGGCTCCAGCCGCTAAACAAATTAGCTCGACTTTGGACAGGATTTCTGAGTATCCGATTAGTCTCTATGCTACCGGACATGGGCCACTGGTTAAGTATGGTTTGACTGAGTTGACCAATCTCTATCAACAGTGGAGTAAAGCACAGAGTAGTCAGTCACTTGCTGTCGCGCTGATTTATGCTTCGGCTTATGGCAATACGGCGACGGTTGCTCAAGCGATCGCGGCGGGAATTACTAAGGCTGGTGTGGGTGTAGAATCAATTAACTGTGAATTTGTCGAACCTGCGGAAATTAAGGCAGCATTAGAACGATGTGCTGGATTTATTATCGGTTCGCCTACCCTCGGCGGACACGCACCGACACCGATTCAAACAGCTTTAGGTGTCATTTTATCATCGGCGGAGAAGACTAAATTAGCTGGTGTATTTGGCTCGTTTGGCTGGAGTGGGGAAGCGATCGATCTTTTAGAGACAAAGCTCAAAGATGCTGGCTATAAGCTCGGATTTGAACCGATTCGGGTGAAGTTTAAACCGACGGAGATGACGCTCAAACAATGCGAGGAAACAGGTACGGATTTTGCTCAAGCTGTGAAGAAGGCCAAAAAAGCAAGTATTCCCAAAGCGAAGATCGGGGAAGCGACAACAGATCGCGTCGAGCAAGCTGTCGGGCGAATTGTCGGTTCGATGACGATTGTGACTACTCAGCAGGGCGATTTGTCCGGTGCGATGTTGGCTTCTTGGGTATCTCAAGCCACATTTAATCCACCTGGTTTAACTGTAGCAGTTGCCAAAGAACGCGCGATCGAATCGCTCATGCACCAGGATGGTAAGTTCGTCCTGAATATTCTCGAACAGGGCAAACATATCCCCTTGATGAAGCAATTTCTCAAACCATTTGCACCTGGAGAAGATCGGTTTGTAGGTGTGAATATGGAGACAGCAAATAATGGTTGTCCAATTCTTACTGATAGTTTAGCCTATCTAGAATGCAATGTTCAAAGTCGAATGGAATGCGGCGATCATTGGTTAATTTATGCAACTATAGATACTGGAAAAGTATTCAATCCTACCGGAGTCACCGCAGTTCATCATCGTAAATCAGGTAGCCACTATTAATTTAATTGATAATTGATAATTGATAATTGATAATTGGGTTTTTAGCAGAATCGCATGGATAGCATGGAAGGTACTCTCCTCACCACGATGACAGGTGGATTCAATTCGCTCCAAACTTATCTCACGGATCTCGATATCGATCTGGCTAAAAATGAGCGCGAAACCGAAGATAATGCTTGAAAAAATCGGCGATTAAATCAAAGATTGATGAGAGTGGAACAGCGAGACAATGATTTTTAGTGACTCACTAATCTAATAGATATGATTTGCTTTCTAATGCTCGATCGATTTGCCGAACTAAATCGATTGGGAGAAATGGTTTGGAGACGATCTCTACCACACCTAGTTCGGTTAATACCTCTTTGTCGGGTAGATGGCGGCTGGCTGTCAAGATCACGACTGGAATAGTTTCAGCAATCCGCAGATCGGAGCGCAGGTGTCGTAAGAAAGTTAATCCGTCCATTTCTGGCATCATCATATCTAAAACGATCGCGTGTGGATGATTAGTAAAGATCCCATTTAACCCTTCTTGCCCTGATGCAGCAGTCAAAATTTCCCAACCTTTGAGTTTGTGCAGACACATTGATATGACTTCGCGGATATTTCGATCGTCATCGACAACTAAAATTCGTTTATCAATACTATTAAACAAATCTACTCGATTTTCAGTAAGTGGCTGTGAAGAGATATAAACTTGTTCTGCTTCCCGATAATTTACAATTTTCGGCTGTTTCTTGTCGAGGTACTTAGCAATCATTTTGACAACAGCTCCAGGTTGGATCGGTTTACCTAGAAATCCATTTGCCCCGACAAATTTGGTGCGAACCCTGTCGATCAAACCATCATTACCAGTTAGAATAATAATTGGAACGGTTGCCAGCGAAGGCGTTTTCCGAATTTGTTCGCAAACTTCATAACCATTGGTAATCGGCATCACCAAGTCAAGGAAGATTAGATCGGGTTTATTTCTAATCAAACTCGGAATAATTTTGAGTGGATCTTGGACTCCAAAAGATCGATAGCCATGCGCTGTCAGAATTTTTCCTAAACTTTTGTAGACAGAAATACTATCATCGATACAAGCAATTATTGGGCTAAATTTACGCTCGGTTCGCTCCAATGGTGAAGCTAATCCCACAACTGTTGTATTGTTTGGTAACAAAAATTGAGTCCGTTGGCGTTGTTGCTGCGCTGAAGAATTTAGATCTAGCTCTGGCACAATCCTTACTTCATCAAAACTATCTTGTGCTGTTTTAGATTGTTTCAACGGTGATAGCGTAATGATGCCTAATGTGAGCAAGGGTAGTAAACATTCTACTACGTCAATTAATTTCTGGCGATGATGAATTGCTAAAGTTCGTAATGATTTAGTGCCATCTATTGATGAAATTAGATATTGTAGTTCAAGATCGTCATCAAAGTTTGAAATTTGTTCTGATTTTTGGACGATTGGGAATAAGCTAGGCGGATAACTAGCTAGTTCGCGTCTTTCCCACTCTTGCCATGCTTGAATCGTTTTAGTGAGCATGGGTTGAATCTCTAGCAATGGTAAAACTGACTTGAGTTGAGTACTATTGCTATTAACTGGAATCAGTTGGTAAGATAGCGAATCTCCGCGATTTTGGCTAAATTGAATGATATCGAATAAAACTTCTTGGACGGCACATTCTTGCGCTAGTCGATTAGAATTTAAAAATATCTCTTGGGGATTGGTCGATTTAACCAATCGATCGAGTGGTACATTGAGCGAGGCTAGAGCTAAATTTCGCTGCCATCGATCGATCCCATCGATCCCACCACTAATCCCTGCCAATCGTCCGGCTGAAAAGCAAAACATCCAGCTTGGAGTATCTTCCACTTGGACGATCAGGTTCCCACTGAAAGCATCATTTTTAATTCTATTAAACTCGGCGATCGAGTCTTTAAATCCAATCTTGGTTTGACTAGTGTGAATCATAATTATTAAACCGTGGCTATGCCGCTCGAAATATCCAAGGGAGGGAGAAAGGGGTAAGGGGATGTAGTCAAAGTCAGTACTGTATGGCTGACGAATAGCGACACTCCTTGAGCCGATTGTCCCTTTCCCCATGTCGCTATTAACTAAAGTACTTGGGGCAAGGTGTAAATATGTATGGCTGATTTCTATAAAGTGCCCTAGTTCGATCGGTTTTTATTCATCGGCTGCGGTAAAGTCACAAAAAACGTACTACCTTGTCCCCATATGCTCTCTACCCAGATCCGCCCTTGATGTTGCAAGACGATCGATTGACAAATTGCCAATCCTAATCCAGTGCCACCTTTGTCGCGAGCATCAGAGTTATCTACCTGTTGAAATCGATCGAAAATTGTTTCTAGTTTGTGCTCGGGGATGCCACGTCCGCGATCTGAGATCGCGAAGCGGATCTGCTGTGATGGACTCGTGGCAACGAGTTGAGCTGACGGAGATCCAGAATCATCGAGCGGTTTTGCCTCGATCGATACAACCCCGCCTGGAGCTGAAAATTTGATGGCATTGCTGAGGAGATTGGTAAATATTTGGACGATGCGATCGGGTGTTACCCAGATTTGGATGGGAGGACAATCTAGCTCTAGCCGGACTCCAGCCGCTTCAGCACTGCTACTCATCACCTCGACGGATCTCTGGAGCAGGGCTGCGGCATCACACCATTCTTGCTCGAAAGAATTACTGTCTGCTGCTAATTTTTCTAGATCGAGGATATCATTCACCATCCGCACGAGCCGTTCGGTTTCGCTCGCCGCGATCTGGATCATCTGCTTCATTTGCGCTGGATCGTCATCAATCAAGCCCATCGCCAATAACCCCAATGCCCCCTGCATCGAAGTTAGTGGCGTTCGCAATTCATGGCTGACAATCCCAATAAATTCATCTTTGAGCTTTTCCACCGCCTGACGTTGTTTGAGTTCAGCATTGAGCAATTGCAGCGTCATCTCGGCTTGTTTGCGTTGCGTCAATTCAATCTGTGCTCGGGTAAATAAATCTGCTTGTTGAATGGCGATACTGACTTGGCTGGCTAGCTGCTCGAGCGAATCGACTTCCACAGTTTGCCACAGGCGCGGAGCCGAGCAGTGGTGACAACTTAGTAACCCCCATAATTGATTCCCTTTGAAGATCGGTACTACTATATTTGCCCTAACTTGAAAACTTTCTAGCAGTTGCATCTGCCAAGCATCGATGTGGACATTGTAGATGTCGGATCTGACTGTGGTTAATCCTTGCTGATAGTGTCCGAGATCGGATTCGATGCACTCAGTATTGTAGATATAGGTACCGCGCACTGCCTTCCAATCTGCGCCTACTGACTCGCAGATCGCCCTACCGCTCCAGTCAGATCCGAATTGATAGATAATTACCCGATCGGTCTGCAAGAACTGTCGTAATTCATTTACAGTGGTTTGGAGGATTTCTGGCAGATCGATCGATCGCCGAATCCGCCCTGTCATATCCATTACCAACCGTTGCTGCTCTAATTGGTTTTGCAAGATCTGTTGCACTTGCTGTCGATCTACGATGTTTTGAGTCAGCACTTCCAGATGTCGCTGATTTTGCAGCTTGAGGGCGGCAACTTGACGGAGGAGTTCTCCCTGTTTGATCGCATTGTGCAACGATAGTCGCAAGTTTTCAGTTGTTAATTGTGACTTACTCAGATACTG
>JAJAZF010000081.1 GCA_026785875.1 Chamaesiphon sp.
AAGAAGGAGATCCGGCTTGTCATGCCTATCGCAAACAAACCAAGCGCAATCAGATTATGTTTGGCGATCCTGGCTATGTCTATGTGTATTTGATTTATGGGATCTATCACTGCGTCAATGTCGTCACCGATCGATCTGGTGCGCCTAGTGCGGTACTGATTCGGGCACTGGAGCTAGAACAACAGACGTTAAGTACCATTTTGTTAAAACCCAAGGAGAAACCAATCCGAGCCGCCGCAGGTCCAGGGAAACTCTGTCTGGCGATGCAAATCGATTTGGCTCTTTATGGCACTAAGCTAGAACTAGGACAAGCAATGTGGTTGGAGCATCGATCGACAGATTGGCAATCCAAACTAGATGCAGGTAGGATCGAACTCACCCAAACCACCCGCATCGGACTGACTCAGGGAGTAGAATTACCGTGGCGATGGTATGTCAAGGGTTGTCAAGCAGTCTCAAAGTTTGGTTGATAGTTATAGCAGTCGCTAGATCGGTTAGGAAACTATAGATTCAGTCCGCCTTTGCTTACGGCACGCTACAAAGGACGCCGACTTTGCAACACTATTCGATTTTCTCACAGTAACGTTAACCTGTAGGGGCGGTGCTTCATGCCCGCCCTCTAGGGATTAAGCTAAAATTTTTTGAACTAAATAAACGATCGATATTGGACTAGATTGGGGTAATTTAATTGTAGGAGTGCCGCAGTTTTATTTTCACCCGCCGAAATGAGCGTGAGGAACCGCAGTTTGACTGTCTCCGTCGCCACCTCACCAGCATTGAATCTAGAACATCATCTACTATTCGATCGAGATATTTATGTATCAAAAAATTCTGCTTTGCGTAATGGTAATCTGTTCCTCGATCGTGCCTGCAAATGCGAATACCGCAGATCGGGACGATGTATTTACATCGCAAGATCTTGATACTGTTGCGGCTGAAGCCAAGTCTTGGAAAGGCACTCGCTATCGCTATGGCGGTAAAGATAAAAATGGGGTTGACTGTTCCCATTTTGTTTACGCTGTCTATAACAGTGTGTTTGAAGGATTTGATTACCGGATGGCTGACGAATACCTGCGCGATTCAGACTTTTCCCCAACTAAATCCCCGATTGTGGGTGATGTGATTATCTTTCCTGCTGTGAGGGGTTCATCCGCACACATGGGCATCGTTACTGACATGCGAGGATTAAAATTTATCGGTGCCCAATCTAGTACAGGCGTAAAAGAAGCCAGCTTTGCACCTGGAAGCTATTGGGGCAAACGTCCATATAAAATTTTGTCTTTATTAGCGGCTGAGTAGTTGACAGTTGACAGTTGAGAGTTGACAGTTAAGGATAGCATTCAGTTTTCCTTTGTTTGATGTCACAACTACCCACCACCCTCGAAGAATCGATTGCCCTTGCCCAAGTTGCTACCCTCGCCGCCATTGCTGCTGGACACCAACGGATTACGATCGAGATTGCCATCCCCGAACTCAAGCCGATGGATCTGGCACGACAATTTATTGAAGCATTTACCGATCGCGGCAATACACTCAAGGTATTAATGTCCGATACTGGATCGGCGGCTTTAGCCAAACGGAATTGGCAGGATATTAATTTTAAGATTGACGATTTGGGTAATAGTCGATCGCCGATTGTGGATAAAATTCAAGTCGAAGACCAATTATTTATCGCGATCGAACCATCCGCGATCGAAGTTGCCCAGGTAGAAAAATTATGTAATGCAGCGGGCGATCGTCCAGTCATC
>JAJAZF010000082.1 GCA_026785875.1 Chamaesiphon sp.
AAACAAAGAGTGAACTAAATCTTTGTCATAGATATAACCCAGGGCGATACGACGAGCTGAAAGGGTACCAGATTTGGCTAATGTCACCATTCTCTCAACTTCTGGGCGCATGGCTTTCGCTTTGACCAGAGTTGTGGTGATACGACCGTGGCGGATCAGTTCGGTTGTCAATGACCGTAACAGGGCTTTCCGTTGGTCGGCTGGCTTGCCCAGCTTTGCCACGCGACAGCGATGACGCATTGTATTTCTCCTTTTTTTTACTAGTGTGGACTAACCGTCACTTTCGGTCTACCGTTGGGGTCTAGCGAAAGTGACTGGTATTTGTGCAACCTATCCTCAACATAATTTGTACAAATTATGTCGATCGATCTACCTTTTGGGCATACCGAAAGTTATTGGTGTGGGTGCTACCTTTCCGTTCGAGGAAAGGTATAGATTACTCGATCGATCAAACTACCTTTGGGGCATAGCAAAAGTTACTAGCGTTTGTTGACGCTGATAACCTGCCCCGATCTCCTCAGACTTTCACTGATTTATCGTGGGGTAGTTTGATCCCCAGTCGTTTTTCGAGGGCTTCGATGACCTCCTCTGCTGATTTGAGACCGAAGTTCTTAATTTCCAAGAGATCTTCTTGGGTATAACCCATCAAATCGGAAACAGAATTAATCTGTGCCCGTTTCAAGCAGTTGTATGCTCTGACTGAGAGATTTAACTCTTCGATCGGAATTTGATTGGAAGGATCTTCTTCATCTTGATATTCTGGCTGGAAGGATTCCAAGCTGATGTCCTTGAGCGGATTGAGCAGATCGACCAAAATTTTGGCGGATTCACTCAGTGCTTCTTGGGGTGTCAGACTACCATTAGTCCAAATTTCGAGGATCAATCGATCTTTTTCAACTGCACCATCGATCCGCACATCTTCAGTACTGTAATTAACCTGTGTAACAGGCATAAATACAGCGTCGATTTGGAGCAGATCCATTGCTAGACCTTGTTCGCGGAACTTGTCTACCGATCGATAGCCTTTCCCACGCTCGATCCGAAACTCCATTTCCAATTTGCCACCCTCAGCGACGGTAGCAACATATTGGTTGGGATCGACAACTTCCACTTCGGAAGGTAACTCAAAATCAGCAGTTGTAACTTCGGCTGGCCCTGTCACATTCAATCGCCCGATCTGCGGTTGAGATGTGTAACTTTTGAGCTTGACTTCTTTCATGTTCAACAGAAGTTCTAAAACATCCTGCCGGACACCAACTAAGCTAGCAAACTCATGGTTGACCGTGCCTGGTTTTACGCCAGTTTTTTCGTCTTTGATTAATCCAGCTACTCGTACCGCCGTAATTGCTGTCCCTTCTAAGTTGGACAACAGTACGCGCCGGAGCGAGTTACCGATAGTTGTACCTTGACCTCGATCGAGAGGCTCCAGGATAAACTTACTATATTGACTTTGATTTGACTCGGTCTTAGACTCGACACACTCGATCTGAAACTGCGCCACAGAGTGACCTCCCTACCCAGTTTGTACTTACATTTAAATTTGAAGATTACGGCTATGGAGCCAGATAATCTTTTTTTGACCTAACGACCCACAATTCATAATTACCGAACTTGGCGATCGCCAACATCGATTCTCCGAACTATAAATAATTAATCTAAACTCTCCGCCGTTTTGGTGGACGGCATCCATTGTGAGGAATTGGAGTAACGTCGCGAATTAGGGTAATTTCTAACCCTGCACCTTGGAGGGCACGAATCGCTGTCTCACGACCCGCACCAGGCCCACTGACCATTACTTCAAGTTGGCGCATCCCCTGATCCATTGCCCGCTTGCCAGCACTTTCAGCGGCTGTTTGAGCGGCAAAGGGGGTACCTTTTTTCGCGCCTTTGAATCCACTAGAGCCACTTGATGCCCAGGAAATTACATCCCCATTAGCATCAGAAATAGTGACAATCGTGTTATTAAACGTTGACTGGATATAAGCTACACCGTTTGGAACATTGCGCTTTTGCTTTTTAGGGCCAGTCTTTTTACTAGGTTGTCGAGCCATGTCGGTCTATGTATTAGAAAATATCAATGAGGTGATCGATGAAACATCGGCTGCGGTCAATTGGGATTTGACTCGATTCATCATATTTAGCAAATATC
>JAJAZF010000083.1 GCA_026785875.1 Chamaesiphon sp.
AGCGGGTTTGGGCGATCTGACCGACTTGGCAATCTTGACTAATGGACAGGTAACACTCACCAGTATCGATCCGGTAGAGTTGGGACTCACCCCTGCACCGATTACCGCACTCAAAGGTGGTGATGTCACTGAAAACGCCGCGATTCTCACCGCGATTCTGCAAGGTAAGGGTACTTCTGCACAGCAAGATGTGGTTGCGCTAAATGCGGCTCTGGCTCTACAAGTGGGTGGTGTTGTACCGATCGGCGAACATCAGCGATCGATCGAGATCGCCCAGACAGTATTACGCAGTGGTGTGGCTTGGGATAAGCTCACAGAATTAGTCGAGTTTTTGGGCAAAAAAAACTAATCGCCATCCTCAATGAGGGCGATCTCGATCGCACCTCAACTAGAATTTGCGTCCAACGCAATAACGGTAAAATAGAATGGAGTCAGTCTATTCTGCTCCGGCTCAGTCGATTTGGTTCTGAGTAGATCGTGAGGTTAACTTAATGTTTATATTCGATTGCCAAAGACAGATACTAGAATAAGAAATAACGCTGTGCCATCGGTAACACAGTCGCAGGTTCACAAGTCAGTAACTCCCCATCCGCCCTTACCTCATAAGTTTCAGGATTAACTTCCATCCGAGGTAGTGCGTCATTCAACTTCATATCCCGCTTGCTCACTTGGCGAGTCCCCGATACAGCTAAAGCCTGTTTTTGTAATTGTAATTGCTCAGGCAAATCTCGCTCTAGCGCAACCTGTGAAATAAATGTAAAAGCAGTATTAGTTCTCGCACCACCATAACTTCCAAACATCGGACGCATCTGGACGGGTTGAGGTGTCGGAATACTCGCATTGGCATCGCCCATCTGCGCCCAAGCAATCATTCCTCCTTTAATTACTGTCTCTGGTTTGACTCCAAAAAAGGCAGGCTTCCATAAACATAGGTCGGCAATCTTGCCAGACTCGATCGAACCTACATAATTAGAGATACCATGAGTAATTGCTGGATTGATTGTATATTTAGCAATATACCGTTTTGCACGTAAATTATCCGCAGGTTGACTATCATTAGCTAAACCGCCCCGTTGTACTTTCATCTTATGGGCAGTTTGCCAAGTCCGAATAATTGTCTCACCAATTCTGCCCATCGCTTGGGAATCGGAAGAAATCATACTAAATGCGCCCAAATCGTGGAGAATATCCTCAGCCGCGATCGTTTCGCGCCGAATTCGGGACTCTGCAAAGGCGACATCTTCAGGAATACTCGGACTAAGATGGTGACACACCATCAACATATCCAAATGTTCGTCGAGAGTATTTAAAGTATAAGGACGAGTGGGATTAGTAGAAGAGGGCAATACATTCGCTTCCCCACAAACTTTAATAATATCTGGAGCGTGCCCACCGCCAGCACCTTCGGTATGATAAGTGTGGATCGTCCGCCCTTTAAAAGCCGCAATTGTAGTTTCGACAAACCCCGCTTCATTAAGCGTATCTGAGTGAATCGCTACCTGAACATCATACTCATCCGCCACAGTCAAGCAAGTATCGATCGCAGCGGGAGTAGTCCCCCAATCTTCATGCAATTTTAACCCGATCGCACCTGCTTCGACCTGCTCCACCAAACCTTGCGGTTGAGAGCTATTCCCCTTCCCCAACAAGCCAATATTCATCGGAAACGCATCCGCCGCTTGCAACATCCGGTACATATTCCACACCCCAGGCGTACAGGTAGTTGCACTCGTGCCCGCTGCTGGTCCCGTACCACCCCCAATCATCGTCGTAATCCCCGACGCGATCGCCACTTCAATCTGTTGTGGGCAGATAAAATGGATGTGGCTATCAATCCCCCCCGCCGTCAAAATCGACCCCTCCCCAGCGATAATTTCGGTACCTGGGCCGATAATAATATCGACATTATCTTGAATATAAGGATTGCCCGCCTTACCCACTTTATAAATCTTCCCATCCTTAATCCCGACATCCGCCTTCACAATTCCCCACCAATCCAGAATCACCGCATTAGTAATCACCAAATCCACCGCACCATCAGCATTAGAGATCGGCGACTGTCCCATCCCATCCCGAATTACCTTCCCCCCACCAAACTTCACCTCATCCCCATAAGTCGTAAAATCTCGCTCGATTTCGATAAATAATTCTGTATCGGCGAGGCGGACGCGATCGCCTGTAGTAGGTCCGTATGTCTGAGCGTAGGCGCGGCGATCCATTCTATAACTCATATTCAGTCTGGGGATGAGGTTGGGTAATTATTGGATTTTACTCGAATGTCGTGCCGACAGCCATGCGAGGTCGATCGAATCGATATCTAGAACAATGAAATTTAACAGTGTGTTCATCTGATAAATGTTGTGTCCGATGGAAATCGACACAAATGGATTGTCGGTAGTAGCAATCCGCGAACGCAAAAATCCGCAGACAGGCGAACCTGGTGCGGTAACTTTTATTGGCATACTACCGATTTGGTAAAGCTCAAGCTCTACTCCGAGCTAAGCTGACATTGAGCCGATCGATCGAACAGCTCAATTTTCTGTTTGAGATCCTAAGCGATCGATCGATCGCATTTGGATAATAACAATCCCACGATGCCTAATTTACGGGTCTTCATTACCTGGTATGCTAATCGCGGCTTGTTGTCCTCAAACCATTGCTATGAAGCCAAAAATGGCTAAAAAATCTAACAATAATAGATTTTAGGCTCAATCCCTCGCCAGCTATCAATCTGAGCTTAAATCAGCA
>JAJAZF010000084.1 GCA_026785875.1 Chamaesiphon sp.
CCGTAAGCGCAAAGCGCAGGCTCTGCCAACGCGCAGCGGATCGCAGAGAGGGTTTAGCGAAAAGTGCTGATGGGCGGGGAACCCGCCCAATGTTCTTGGGGTTTCCCAACTGGGCGGGGAACCCGACCAGACAAGTAAAGCACCTTTTCAAGACAGCGGCGTTTTGATTCGGGGGGAACCCCCGAATCAAAAAACGACAAGACAGCGAATCAAGACAGTTGACAGCTTGCACTGAGCGTAGTCGAAGTGTTGACAGCGACACAGGTACGGCTGAAATACGGGAGGAAACCTCCCGTATCGCCTACCTCCTCTACCTAAAAGGGATCACCGTCTCCGAGCTGCGGTTTTCGACGGAGATCGAATCCTCTTGGTCAGAGAAAAAGAGGATGACTACTGGACTTTGCCTGGAGGATGGGCAGATATAGGGGAATCTTCAATTGTTGGAATCGTCCGAGAGGTACGTGAGGAATCTGGATATGATGTTCAAGTAATTAGACCGATTGCTCTCTACGATCGAATTTATTGATAAACTTGTTACAGCTTTAATATTTTGACCCCCGACAACCCTCGACAACACAGATAATATTTTGTCGAGGTTTGTCGGGGGTGAATCATAAACTTAAAATCCCGTATCCAGGTTAAACTAATCATAGACCTCACTTTTGTGTCTCAATCATGACTCTAAAAGAATTAGAACCTCAGCTACTAGCTCTTTCTGACAGCGAAAAAGCACAAGCTGTTCAGCTTCTATCTCAAGGTAAAAGCAGTACTACTCAAGGCATTGAAAAAACGCCTAGTGTTTGTGGTGGAAGTGCTTGTGTTGCAGGAACAAGAATTACTGTTTGGGGATTGGTTGAATCGAGACGTGTTGGTTATAGTGAAGCTGATTTACTAACTAGCTATCCTACTATTTCAGCAACTAATCTTGCTAATGCTTGGGCATATGCGGCGGCTTTTCCTAATGAAATCGAAGCCGAAATTAAAGAAAATAATGCAGTAATGATTCAAGAAATTTAGGAGATGAAGTTATATGCTGATGAACAATATCCATATCCTATAGTTAAATGCTTGCGAGATTTGGGACATGATGTTTTAACCGTTCAAGCAGCAGGACAAGCAAATCAGCGAATTCCTGATGATGAAGTGTTAGCTTTTGCCACCGAAAACGAGCGAGCTGTAATTACCCAAAACCGCAAAGATTTTATTCAATTGCACCGGATCAATTCTAATCATGCTGGAATCATTGCTTGTACCGAAGATCGTGACTGGGATGCTATCGCTCAGAGAATTCACGCTGCGATCGTCGAAGCAGAATCTTTGCACGGCAAGCTAATTCGGATTGTCAGACCGTCATCAAGCCGTACTACACAAAGCCTTTAAATTCCAGAATCTACTAAAACCTTGACAGCACAGTCGTTCTAAGCTTTTTGTCTGAAGGTTCTCAGACTCCCCAACGACACAAACCAATTCTTTTCGGTAAATGTGGCTAAAAAAAGGTAGGGAAATTAATCAATTGCCCTACCTTTTGTTCGAGTCTATTTGGAAGTAACCCGAACGCGCAACACCACCGCCAATAAACCTGGGTAGAGTCTGTCGATCTCCTCAATTCTTAGCGTGTTAATGTGCTGAGTTCCCTCCTTCCTGGTAGAAACTAGCCCCGACTCTCGCAAAATTTTAAAATGGTGCGACATTGTAGATTTAGCAACCGCACAATCTAGATCCGAACAAGTTAATTCCCCATTCTCCGCCAATTTGTGGACGATTTGTAACCTTACCGGATCTCCCAGTGCATACAATAAACCGACAAGAGAAATATCTTCGCACTGGGGGTGATAAAACGGACGCATGATTTAAGCAAAATTGGGCAACTACTTGCATTATCTCATATCGAGCGATCTAGTTTAATGATTCGAGATTATCGAAATACCGAAATATTTGGAGGAGAAAGTGGTGAGGTTTCAACTTTTACTGGATCTGAGCCAACTAGCATCTAAACCAATCCTAGTTCGCGTTTGAGCAGATCGATCGATTTCAGCCCGATATAGCTTTCGCTTTCGACGACTTGGGGAATCCGGATCAAGTCGTCGCCAGCAGCTTCGATCGCTTGATGGACGATCCTGAGGCTGGCTTTGTCGCTGATGATAGTATGAGCGCGGCGGATTGTCGCATTGAGTTTATAGTGATCTTTGGTTTGGCAAGCCATCACCAATAAATCGTCGCCACGCATACTATGTACCATCATTTCTGCTACAGCGAGAATGCCAGCACTGAGACTGACAATACCGACATAACTATTTTTAGGCAGGGTTTTGACAAGGGCTAGTTCTTTTTCGTAGTCTTGGAGATCGATCGGAATGACGCGGATCGATCGAGGTGTGACTGATTGGCTACTGGCTAATTTTGACTCTACATTACCAATAAAGTAGCGGCTGGTAACAATTGTTGCAGCTAGCGATTGAGCCAGTTGTGCTTCCAATTTTTCTAAGGTGACTAGCTGCACCGGAATTCCTAGCGATTGTTGCAATTCCTGGAGCATCAATTCTCCTGCACCGATCTCGATTTTGGGCACAGTGACAAAAACTCTCGCACTACACCGCCACCGCCAATCAATTTCAGTCAAGAATAATTCCCGCGATTGACTGAGTGAATAACCTTGCGCGAGGAGTATATTGAGACTTTGGGAGACTAAATCGAGGGCGGAGAGATTCGGATCGATTTGGGAACTTGCAACCAGATGATTGCTTTCGTGTCCCAATGACTTGACATATATCCCCGAACCTGGGACGGATTCAACTAATCCAGTCCCTTCTAATTGACTGTATACTTTGCCGATCGTGTTGCGATGCAATCCTGTCTGCATGGCTAGTTGACGAGTACTCGGTAATCTATGCCCAGGCGAAAATTGCCTAGAGGCGATCGCAAACAACATCTGGTCGTACAGTTGTTTTGATACCGGAATTTCGCTATCAGTCTGGATATGGAATTGCATTAACTTCTCTGTCTGCGGACTTCATATAGCATCAGTGCCGCCGCCGTCGCGACATTGAGTGATTCTACCCTGACTGACATCGGAATCTTCACCTGAAGATCGGCGAGTACTGCCAAATCATCGCTCAAACCCGCTCCTTCATTCCCCAATAAAATCAGGGTTGGGACACTGAGCTTGACATCCCAGTAGCTAGTTTGGGTATGTGAAGTAGTCGAAACTATCTGTACGCCCTGTTGTTTGTAACTGTGGAGGAGTTCGGGGAGATTGTCACTCACACCCATTGCCAGTCGGAACCATTGCCCAGCCGAGGCTCGAAGTACCTTGGGATTGTCCAAATCGACACTATCTTTACTAATCCACAAACCATCTACACCTACGGCTGCTGCTGTCCGAATCATCGTCCCCAAATTACCAGGATCTTGAATCCTCGATAATACGAGCGTTAAATTTGCGGGAATGGGTGGTTTTGCTAGAGCCATTCGCGGTGCAATTGCCACGATCCCATCTGGGTTGACAGTAGTTGCGATCGCTCTGATTACTTCATCGCTCACCGACTCTACTCGCTCTCCCATTGCCTGGACGATCGACCACAATTCAGGGTGGCGCGCTTGCCAATCTAGAGTACAACACACAGTCACGAGTGGATACTTGGCAGCACAGGCTTCCTGAATTAGATGTGTTCCCTCTAGCAAAAAGGATTGCGTTTCTCGTCGCTCTTTAGCATTTTGGAGCTTTTTAAATTGCTTGACGAGCGGGTTTTGAGTACTAGTTAACATAATGAACGCGATCGAGATACTA
>JAJAZF010000085.1 GCA_026785875.1 Chamaesiphon sp.
ACACAAACGGACTATCATCGATACACACAATTAATGGTGCTGGGAATCCATGTCGATACCTACTCCGCTCGATGGGACTGGCAAAATCCGGCAGATCTACCAAGCTCAAAGTGCCTGACTGAATATGCGATCGAAAAGATTGACCGATTGTTACAGGCGATTTACGTGCCTTGGTAGCAATTTCGCGGATACTATGTTGCCCATTTAGCACAAATTGAAGGGCTTGATATGCAGATGGCGAAACTGTGCGCTGAAACTCACTCACAGCAACGATTTTGATGGCTCGATCGGGGAGAATATCTGTCAGTCCCGCCTGTTGCCATTGCTGCTGTCGTTGTACCGCTAAACCAAATGCTCGATCGATATCGATCAGCGTTAACTGAGGGCTGAGTTGCGCTTGAGCCACCTGTTGGTAACTAACTGATTCGGCTTGAACGATATCAAACAGTACCTCGACAATCGTGGTTTGAATGTGCTCGATCGACGCATCGCGCTTAATTCGACCTTGTTTAGCCCAATTAACTAGCAAATAATACTCCCAACAGCTATGGATCTCGGCTGGTGTCAATGCCGAAATATTTGTCAGCGCATCAATCCGCACTTGGAGATCCTCCGCCAAGCTGACATCTACACCCATAATCGTTGAATTTCTCACCCAACGGCGAATTGGATGGCTACCACCAGTAGCATAGAGGATGCGACCGAGGTAAATATAAAGGCACCACTCTTGCCCCGATGAACTTTTTAGTAAAACATGGCCACTGAAGTGTTGGTGTTTGATCTCACTCAACTGAGTAGCCAAACACTCTAGCGTTATGTATTCAGCAACCATTTAATTTTTCCCTTGTCAGCAGGTATCATTCGGGATTGGGGTTCGGGCTAATAATTTTGACGGGTTCCGTACCACTAGTATGCCCACCGTCCCCCTCTTTTGCTCACAGTTAGAAATTAGGGGTGAGGTTTTTGGCTTTTTCCTGCGTCCTAATGCCCAAAGTCCGATCTGTGACTTCTAACCAATTGTCAAGGTATCTTGACAAAACTGAGATTTTGTTCATTTCGAGCATTTTCGCTCGAATCAATTTGCTAAAAATTAAACTAAGCAGTGCCATCCGCCCATCCACATTAATTTATCTCGATGGGACTACTCCAAATCTACCGATTGACAGATCTACATCTTTGTCAAACAAATGTTATGCTTCTTAACATATAGATAGCAATCAAATTTCAATCGAACCAACTGTCCCCTGGAGGACGTTTTTGCTCAACCCCAATAGTAGGAGTGAACTATGTCTAAATCTTCTGAATTATCTTTGGAACAACAATTTAGCATTCGATCGTTCGAGCACCAAGTCAAAGACATGAATCAGGCACAGGCGCAAGAATTCCTTGTCAACCTGTACACACAAATGATGATGCAGGAAAATAGCTACAAAAACTTGCTCAAACATCAGTGGGGAATGGACGAACCCAGTCAGCAAGCAGCTTAGTCATCAGTTAAGAGTTAATTTAATGTCGCAGACTAGCGACCTCCCTCTCTGTCTAGACGCACGGCTTGCAGTCTGCCATAGCAGTCGATAAGGTGGGGATTGGGGCGCAAACTGTTTGACATCAACAGATCTGTAAGATCTAGCTCAGACATCTTACTGTCATCAAAAAAATCGTCATACTTAGTCATGTTGTTA
Source organism: Chamaesiphon sp. (assembly GCA_026785875.1). Classification (GTDB taxonomy): domain Bacteria; phylum Cyanobacteriota; class Cyanobacteriia; order Cyanobacteriales; family Chamaesiphonaceae; genus Chamaesiphon. The sequence goes on from JAJAZF010000085.1 coordinate 1,683, forward strand.
AAAATGTCACTATTCACTATTCCCGCTCCCCAGACTTAGGCAAGAAGTTTATAGTGTCAGAGCGGGTGCTGGTTGTACAATGGTCGAAATTGTGGTTACTCACAGCCACGGTCAAAGTATCTACACAGCTATCTTATGTTTGATTGTATTATTGTCGGTGCTGGCCCTGCTGGAGGCAGTGCAGCTTACCATCTAGCCAAGCAAGGTAGATCGGTCTTAATTTTAGAAAAAGATGCTTTGCCTCGATACAAACCTTGCGGTGGCGGTGTATCGCCAGCGATCGCGCAGTGGTTTGATTTTGATTTTAGCCCCGCAATTTCCTGCCGAGTAGACACATTGCGATACACCTTGAATTTAGAAGATCCGGTGGATGTCAAGCTGGAAAATCAAGAGCCGATTTGGATGGTAAAAAGAGATGTCTTCGACCATTTTCTCGTTCAACAAGCCCAAAAACATGGTGCCGAACTTCGAGACAACGAGCAGGTGACTGGGATCGAATTTAAAGTCGATCGCTGGCAGGTAAATACAGGCAATGGTAGCGTTGAAGCTAAATACTTAATCGCTGCTGATGGTGCCAAAGGTAATATGGCAAAATGGTTGGGTTTCAAAGATCGCAAACGTCGTTTAGCGGGTGCACTAGAAGTAGATACCACTAGCGAAAATGTGGTGAATACAATTAACTTTGAGTTTGGATTAGTTAAAAACGGTTATATTTGGAACTTCCCTAAAGCCGATGGTTACTCGATCGGCATTGGTACTTTTCGAGGCGGTGAAGCTCAAGACTTCAAGAAAATTCTCGATGTTTATGGCAAAGGTGCATTTGGCATAGATATCAATAACTTCACACAATACGGACATCCGCTCTGTCTCTGGGATGGCGATCAAAAACTGCATACCCAAAATGCCGTCTTAGCTGGAGAAGCCGCCTGTGTCGTCGATCCGATGACGGCTGAAGGTATTCGTCCATCAATTTTTTCGGGAATTAAGGCGGCTGAGGCGATTCATTCGGCACTCAGTGGTACCAGCAACGCTTTAGAGAAGTATACTGAAACAATGGCGACCGAATGGGGCGCGGACATGAAATGGGCGCAACGTCTGGCTACTGCTTTCTATCAATTCCCCAAGGTGAGCTATAAAGCGGCGGTAAAGCGTCCCTCGGCTAGTATGACGATGGCAAGAGTTCTGGCTGGAGAACTCAGCTATTCTGACATCGCTGGCAAAGCGATTAAGAAATTGAGCGGGAGTCTGTTTGGGAAATAACGAATTTCGATTGAGTTCCAACTCCCTGTGAAACCTCACCCCAAGTCAAAGTTAGATTTAGGGGACTAGACTTTTGAGAGATCCTCTAATCTTTGAACCCTAATCCCTAACTCATTGTCATCCTCAGCGCATATCCTCCTCAACCAGGCACTTACTTATATGGCTTCTACATTCTCTTTTGATATTGTCAGTGATTTCGACAGGCAGGAACTAGTCAATGCTCTCGATCAAACCAATCGCGAAATTATCAGTCGTTACGATCTCAAAGATACCCAGACGACCGTCGAACTAGCTGAAGATAAGATTACCATTAATACTTCCAGTGAAATGACGCTCACTGCCGTTCATGATATGCTTCAAAGTAAAGCAATCAAACGCAATCTATCACTAAAAATCTTTGACTACGGCACGATAGAATCAGCAAGTGGTAATCGGGTGCGTCAAGAAGTCACCCTCAAAAAAGGTCTTAGTCAAGAGATTGCCAAACAAATTTCTAAGTTAATTCGGGACGAGTTTAAAAAAGTTCAACCCTCAATTCAAGGCGATGTCGTCCGCGTCACCGCCAAGGATAAAGATGAGCTACAAGGTGTAATGCAGCGAATGAAACAGGAAGATTTACCTGTGGCACTGCAATTTACAAATTATCGCTAAAATCATTGTCACCCTTCAGCAAATAGCTATCTTATCGACTGGGAACTAGTCCTTTGTGAAGATTGTAGCTAAATCAGTCCCTAAATTAGGCAATAACTACAATCTCCAGATCCAAGAGTCTCGATCGCTATAATGGTTGTAAAGATCGGGCATCATCCTATTGCCACTAGATCTATCCAGATTTACAATATATGTATGGAGAAAACTAGATACTACTCACGATCGCCTATTGTTGAAGCAAGGATTGACATCAAGGTGCAATGCTCACCAGAAGTGGAAGTTGCTCACTTATTGAAGATAGCGACTGAGATCGAATCCGAGTATGAAATTCGAGAACAAGTATTCAATCTCCAAAACAGTCTTACTGTTGAAGGCACTAGTAATACTGTTTTAAGTAGTAGCTTTAGTAACAATCCAGTCGGATACGGCTTTGTGAGCAATGATAAACAGAGTGCGATTCAAGCTCGCTTAGATGGATTTACCTTTAGTCATTTTATCCCCTATCCAGGTTGGGATAGATTTAAAGAGGTAGGTTTAAAGTTCTGGGATATTTATCGCCAAATTACCAATCCGATTAGCATTGATAGTGTAGCTATAAGATATATCAACAGGATCGATATTCCACTGCAAGGGATCGAACTTAAAGATTATTTTAGGACTGTACCTGAAATATCTCCAGAGTTACCAGCAGTTCTGGATACCTACATGATGCACTTACAAATGCCCATAACGGAAATCGATTCAACCGTTCATATTATCCAAGCAAGGATACCATCACCTTCGCCAGAGATAGTCTCGATCGCCCTAGATATTAATATTATCAAACAGGGTACAATAGCCCAAGAGACAGAAGATATCTTAGCTACTCTCAATCTGATTCATACTCATACAGACAGCGTGTTTGAAGCATCTATTACCGACCGAACTAGGGAGTTAATAAAATAATGGCAACAATTACTTCTTTTTCCTCAAATTCAAATGTCTATTCAGATAACTTATACAGCTATTTAGATAATCCGCCTGAGCTACTTCGTAATAGTTACGAGTTAGTTCAGATAAATACTTTAAACATCTGTTCTTCACCAGTACCTGAAAAATCTTTTGACTGGAAAGACAATCAAAATGCTTTTCAACGACTAGTACATTTAGCTGATTTGCCAGATAAATGGGATGGATATAGTGCCCCCAAGTTCTCTCGTCATCAGATTAACCGAGCGATTGAGATATTTCAGTCAATTCAGGATTACTCAAAAGAATTTAAGATTGATTGGAAAAAAATTGAGCCTTTTATTGCTCCTAGCTCAAATGGAAGTATATTATTTGAGTGGTCTGGTAAACGGTTCGCTCTGAGAAATTTAGAAATTTATGTTCCGCTAGAAATTAAGCAATCGCTGGAGTATCTCAAGACAGATATTGGACTGAATCATGACATAGAAGGAGAGTTTCAGGCTAGTCAAATCAGCGATTTACTAGACTGGTTAGTTAAAATCTAGTATTTGATAAATGTCCGATCCCCATCAAACTAAGCCAGAAGATCGACTGTTGAGGTGGTTACATCCAGGACAATTTAACTGGGAAGAAAATAGACCGACCTCAGCAGCTTTTAAAGATCCAGAAATGTCTGTAGATATTCTCAGCATAACAACAGTACCTGAAAGCTACGAAAGAGCCAAAAAACTTGGTAAAAATGCTGTAGCATCTTTCAGTTATCAACAGGTTATCGAACTGGGACTAGAAGTAAAGCACGATCCAATTGAAGGCAATGATGCTCATGCTTTAGTACTAGGAAAAAAGACTAACTCAATTTCTAAAAAATTAGCTAGTAGCTGTCAAGTGGAAGTTTATCCACCTGAGAATATTTCAAAATAGATGGAGTAAGTGGAAGTTTATTAATATCTACTTCACCAAGCGTTCTGGTAGTCTGTCGAATCGTAATAGATCGTCATAGTTTTCCCGTTGGATGATGATATTTGCTTCGCCATGATTGACGAGGACAGCCGCCGGACGGGTAATCCGATTATAGTTGGAAGACATACTATAGTTGTATGCACCAGTCGCCGGAACGACTAGGATATCTCCAGGTACAGCAGCGGCAATTTGGGCATCTTTAATTAAGATATCACCTGACTCGCAATGCTTACCCGCGATCGTCACGGTTTCTGTCATCGGGGCGGACATTTTATTAGCAATCATCGCTCGATATTGAGATTGATAAGTAATCGGGCGGGGGTTGTCGGACATCCCGCCGTCGATGCTGATATAGGTACGAATTCCTGGTACGGTTTTATTGCCGCCGACGGTGTAGGCGGTGACACAGCTACTCCCAATCAACGAACGTCCAGGTTCTGATATCACGCGAGGGTAGGCGACTCCATGCTCGTCACAGGCGATTTTGAGGGCAGTGGCGACGTTTTTTATCCACGCGTCGATGCTTTGAGGATCGTCGGCTTCGGTGTATTTGATGCCCAAGCCACCACCGACATTAATTTCACTGATAGGTAAGCCGTGACTGAGGGCGAGTTTGTACCATTCCACCATCACGCCAGCTAAATCTTGGTGGGGTTGTTGCTCGAAGATTTGGGAGCCGATGTGCGCGTGAACGCCGATACAGGTAATATCTGTCTGCTTGCTCAACCAGGTGAAGACTTCATCGAGTTGATTGGGATCGAAGCCAAATTTACTATCTAAATGTCCGGTACGGATATATTCGTGGGTGTGACATTCAATCCCTGGGGTGAGCCGAATCATCACAGGGACATTTTTACCGACTGCACTGGCAATCGTGGCGATATTTTCGAGTTCGAGCCAGTTATCGGCAATGATTCTACAGTTTTTGGAGATCGCAAGTTCGAGTTCGGCAACTGATTTATTATTACCGTGGAAGTAGATCTTATCCGCACTCACCCCAGCTCCAATCGCGGTGAGAATTTCGCCACCGGATACCACATCGATGCCTAAATCTTCACTACCTGCGATCGCACAGATTGCCAGACAACTCCACGCTTTTGACGCATATATTACCAGAGATTCACCTGGATAATATTTTTGCCACCCATCCCGATATTGTCTACAGGCGGTGCGAACCGATTGCTCGTCGAGGATATATAACGGCGAACCAAATTGCTGGACTAATTCGGTGACATCACAGCCCCCAACTTCGAGACAATCTCGATCGTTAACTTTGGCAGTAAGTGGAAGAATGTGCTGGTTGGGCGATGCGTCAGACGTAGCTGGGGGTAGATACTGGCGGCTAGTGGGATGAGTTGCGGAAATCGATACCATTGGGTTGTTTGAACGAGGATCTGGATTACTAAATTATAATAGAAGTGCGATGGTTAGTAGACTGACAACCGATTTAGCACTGGGTGTTAAAATCTAATTATGTTACAAGTAGACCGTAAATATTTACCTTCTAGCACCGAGTTACCCGACTCTGACGAGACTCCTGTGGATAATGAAGACCAGAATTGGCTCCCCAATGTGTTACTTCTACTCTTGAAGTATATTTGGGCAGATCGAACCGATTGGTTTTTCGGTGTAGATATGGGCGTGTATCATCCCACGGGTTTGAATCACCGCTTTCCTGTCGTCCCCGATGGATTTTTGAGTTTGGGCGTAGAGCGGCGCAGGGGGAATAAATCTCGCCGCAGTTATGTGATGTGGGAAGAGAATGATATCCCGCCGATCCTCACATTGGAAATGGTATCTTGGACTCCTGGGGGTGAGTATGAGGAGAAGATGGGGATTTATGCCAAGTTGGGCGTACTTTATTATGTCATCTACAATCCAGAATACTGGAAACGCGATGGTCATCAACCGTTTGAAGTTTATAAGTTGGTAGATGGTGCTTATCAACTTCAAATCGGTGAGCCTTATTGGTTCCCAGAAATTGGCTTGGGGATTGGGCGTTGTCAGGAGGTATCTGGAGCGGTACAGCAAGAAGTTTTGTCTTGGTTTGATGCTCAAAATAATCGTTATCTGCGCCCAGAAGAATTAGCTAAAATTGCTGAGGAAGAAGCGGTATTGGCTAGACAAGAGGTGGAAGATACTAAGGCACAATTAGCCGAGGCACTAGCACGAATTAGAGAACTGGAAGGTAATTGAATGACTAGAGAAATGAACCATATTCGACGCGGTACAGGCAACTGTTCTCCTGCAATTAGTTAAGCGAGAATGGGTGGTAAGCCAACTTCCTTGGGCGTAACTAATTTACCCTCAAAACTCATCGCGTATTCCCCGACAGTTCTAGCTTCGGCTACATAACGACGCAATTCGGCTCGATCGAAATCATTGTCCACGCCACCGAGCAGATATACAATTAACTTAGCCGCCAGATCGCGCCCAGATACGAGGATACGTTTCTTATTTGGGTCATATAATATCCCATACCAGAGCGACTGAGGCAAGTTAATATGACTAAAGCCCCCATCGGCATCATACCGATCGAGTTTACGGAAAACCTCGGTTTCAGCCATTTGTTTTTTAAAAACCGCCATCCCGACACCTTGAGCGAAAGCAACTTGTCCGACGGGGCGAAATAAAATATGTCCCTCGCCGCCGCCAGGTTCAAAACTAAAGCGGCGTAATTTGGGGGTATCTTCTGCCTGTAAGCGTCCATAACTGATAAATTGGGATAACCTGTCGAACAACCGACTAAAGGCGGCAATTCCGGTTGCTAATTCGGCTGATTCTGGGCGTAGGGGTACTAAACCTTTTTGCGCTTTGGGCTTCCAGTGAGGGTATTGGTATTGCAGATATTTAGCCGCCATATCTTGCAGGGCTTGGAGAGTTGTCAGTACAGTGGTTTTAGTTGCAACTGTCGCACTGTCCCAATTTACGCGCGGTTTGCGTCCTGGAGTATCTTTTAGTAACGGATGATTGACAGCAATATTACGCGCCACGATCGCAAATCCATCATTTTCATCAAGTTGAGCCAATTGTCCTTTACTTAACGCGATCGCCATCAGATTAACATGGACAAAGATCGATCGAATCCTGCGTCGTGCTTCTAATTGCGTCTCACCTTTGACCACCGCCGAGATAAATTCAATCCCGATCGTCTCTTGCGGTAAACTCTGTAAATATGCCTCGGACGTACCTAATTCAGCGATCGTAATTTTATTACCTACCAGCTCGCGATATTTATTATATCGAGGCAATTCACCCACACGTAATAACTCCATCAATCCCTGTACGCCCATCAATCGATGTTGTCCGTCGAGGGCATAAATTCGCACAGATTCTCCGACATCTAATAAGCCAAAGCTGTCATTACCATCAAGCGGCATAAACATCGCTGCTGACTCAGTTGCTTTCCCACCTCTACCCCATTCCGGTGCATGAATATTATCGATCCAATCTCGATCGATCGTCACTAATACAGGCGGGAATTTGTGAGTGGTTCGCCCTGCTAGATATTGAACTAAAGCAGCCTGTCTACTCCAGTCGAGGGGACGCTGTTGGATGACTTCGATACTATCACTATCAATGGCGATATTGTTATCTTTAGGCTGATGCTGCTCTGAGAGTAAACTCATCTCTGAAGCATATTTTACTCGATCGGCCAGCCATTGCAGCGTGACTGAGCCAATATACGCCTCACTTCCGCCCATATTAGTACGTTGGACGAGGATTTCGTGGGGCTGGATGCTGGGAATCTTGCTGGCTGGCATTGTCAATGGCTAAGTGATGTTACCGCAACTAGACTAGCAGCTTTCTCGTTACGTCTTCCAGAGGTTTTTAAAAACTTAACAGAAGATATTTTGGTACTGGAGGCTATCCTTATTCCTCACACTCTTTATGTTGGATTAATTGCGTCCGCAGTACTGACGCAATTTCATGGTATGCTGCTTAAAATCATGGCATCCGTTCTAGATTACTTTTTTCAACTCCTTTAATAAACAAGTAGAAAGTTCAGATTATCTATAGTCCAAAAGTATTGCGTAAACTTTCTTGAAGATGTTCGATCGAGACTGAACCGATCGTGCGGGAAATAGCAGTAAATGTAACAGTTGCCAGATTGTCAGTCATAATTACCGATGATATCAACCTTGACTGTTTGCCTTCAGGTGTACCTAATAAGATAGTTAAACGGCTCTGGTGTTGGCTCCGAGACATTTGACTTGTCACCATTGCGACAATAATCTGGTTTAAACCTGTCTGTAAGTTATCGGATTGAACTACCACGGCTGGTCTAGTTTTGGCAGTAATCACATCGGAGTTTGGGAACATTACTAAAATGACATCTCCTTGCCTATAGCTGAGATTTTGCGGCATCGTAGTTATCATAAATACTCATTTCTGGACTATTCCAATCATCAGCAAAAGTTGCTAAGTTATTGCGTAGAGTTTCTGCTTGCGATCGATCGATTCTATGTGCGGTAAGATCGACATCAGCATCTATGAAAGTTACAATTACCTTAGCTTCCTCAGCAATATTATTAGGCAAGCTCTTTAGCTCAATCCGCCCATCTCGATAGACGCTTTCTATAGTAGTTAACACTTTTTTACCTCTACACTCAAAGTTACTAGGATGTTGCCTAAACTATGGCAGATATCCTCGATCGTGTCAGCGTTGCAATGACAAATCAGATCGTACAATCATCTCTCAATCCAATTTTACTCGATCGGCCAACCATTGCAGCGTGACTGAGCCGATATACGCCTCGCTTCCGCCCATATTAGTTGAACGAGGATTTCGTTGGGCTGGATGCTGGGAATCTTGCTGGCTGGCATTGATGGCTGAGGGGAGCATCCCACTTTTTATTTAGCGATCGCAAATTAATCCGTTGAGGTAGGCACAGCGATGGGCAAGGACTTGAGGAATATTTTCAAATTTCCACTGTGCCCCAGAAATTTGAGTGCGACGATCGATCTGTTTAATCGTA
>JAJAZF010000086.1 GCA_026785875.1 Chamaesiphon sp.
AAGAGCGACTCATACAAGTTACTCAGCGGGAAATAGCCCGCTTCAATCCATCTTGCACTGAGCAAGGTTGCCATGCACAGATTGGCAACTGCCATGCCAGTAGTTCCCAAGTTTGGCAAGAATGGAATTGTTGGGAAAGCTGCGCTCACCCAATAAACCAGCATTGTCAGCAGCAAAATTCCAAAGGAGAGGTTATCGAGTTGATTTTGGAGCGAGATTAAGTTCATAGATTCGGCTCGGAGGTAGTGGTTTTAAATAAATGGATCGATAAATAGACATTTAAACTAGCAATCCTGCTGGACAATTAGCCTCAGCTCGATCTGCTCCTAAAATTTAACTGTCAACACTACGCATAAGTCGCGATCTGTCAACTGTACTGGCTTTTGTCACCCGCCCAGTCAACTAAATCAATCTTGCCAATCAGGAATCACCCACACTGGGGGAGCCGTCAATTTTTTGCGCCGTGCTGCCTCAGCCATTTCGTGCATTTGGTCTAAGGAAGTTTCGCTAATAAATTTTGAAGCTGACTCGACATGAGCTTGATTTTGACATCGATCGGGTTGAATACAGCCATTGACACAAACTTCACTACAGTTAATCGTACTGGTTTCCACTGTCTCTAAAAATTTAAATCTTATCAATATTTTAGCTCAAGTGACCAGTAGCTAGTACCCAGCGGCGGAAATAGAACGAGTATTTAGGCAACTAAGGGTTTGCCAGTATAATTCCATTTAAACAGTTTTGCCATAGTGCGATTGAAGTAATCAACGAACTCCATAATGCGAGTTTTCAGAGCGGTAGTACTGTTCATTATTACCGCCAACTGTAAAGCAAAAAGATAGAAAATTGACCGATCGATCCGATCGCATCCATAACTAATGCTTAGAACCCCGATCGACAGTAGGATGCTCCCTGTTTTCGCACCAGCGGCTGGGGAAACATGTATATACTAAAGTCAGGAAATCTTACTTTCCTACTTTACTATCTAACTGAGTGACTTATGACGATCGCCAAGTTGACCTCGAAGAATCAGCTTACTCTACCTAAAAGTATTACTCGTGAGATCGGCGAGACTGAATATTTTGAGGTGACTATACAGGGTAAACAGATTATTCTCACTCCGGTGAAGATTCAACGGGCTGATGCCGTTCGCGCTAAACTCGCCGAGCTGGGAATTAACGAGCAGGATGTAGCCGATGCAGTAGATTGGGCGCGTCAGTCATGACTTTGTGTCCGCGCGTTGTCATCGATACTAATATCTTAATTTCAGCTTTGGTGTTTGGGGGCAAAATGGCTAGACTGCGCTTGGCTTGGCAGGAGGGTTGTTTTACACCGCTAGTTTCTAAAGTGACCACTACCGAGTTAATTCGAGTGTTGGCTTATCCTAAGTTTAGACTTACGCCAACCGAGCGAGAAGATTTGCTGTCGGATTACTTGCTGTTTTGTGAAACTGTGGCGATGCCCGATCTTTTGCCTGTCACTCCTGAATGTCGAGATCCATTCGATGTGCCTTTTTTGGCTTTGGCTTTGGTTGGTGATGCTGATTATCTAGTGACGGGCGACCGCGATTTATTGGTTTTAAAAGCTGATTTTTCTTGCCCGATTGTCACTGCTGATGATTTTTTTGGCGTAATTGAAAGCTATTAGACGAGCGGAATACCCCATAATTAAGGAGTTGGCACTAACTTCGCAATCTGCTGAGATAGTTGGATTAGGATCGAGCAATCATAGCGATCGACAACAATCGGTAGCATCCCCATGCACATTATCACCAGCGGTGTTTTTTACTGCTAGAGATGCTAGTTAGAGTAATTAAGATGTTTAAAGAAATAAAAATAGAGAAGTTAGCAGGAAAAATCCCAGCAATTATCATTGATAAAAGGGCACGGATCTTCTGGTTGGTACAAACCTGCTGGGGTAAGTTGGCTCGCTCAAAGAATAATCCCCCGACTGAAGTACGGGGGATTTTCAATAATTGCTGACTCTAAATAGAGCCAATTAAAAAAGTGATATTAACCCTTGTCGCGAAAACCTGATAACCACTCACGGAGTTGTTCGGCGGCGACATCGCGCCCACCCAAACCAAAGGAAATCGCCAACGCTACCGCAACGGCACCCAGCAATAAACCAAAAGCTAAGTTAACGATACTAGCAGCGATGCCCATTTGTTGTAGTGCCATCGCACCAACAAAGATGATAATTGCCAATCGAGCAGCCTGTCCGAGGACTTGTGATTGTTGAGTACCCGAACTGCTGACTACTCTGTGAGCTAGATTTGCCAGATATAGACCGATTGCAAACACTACCACCCCAGACAGCACTTGTCCAGAGATCAGTAATAATCCATCCACAAGACTATTGAGCGATGGTATCCCCAACACTTCCGTAGCGGCTACTGTGGCGACTAGCATCACACCGACAGCCGCAATTAGCCCAGCGACCTCTGATGGCGTTGGCTTGGGACTCCCAGAGACAACCTCGCCACCAGTAACTGAAATCCTGGGAGTCACAGGAGTTGCGGGGGGCGTGGGAGTGGCGATGGTTTTGTCGTGTAGAGCGTTGAGTCCCAGCGCGCGGAAGATATTATTGAATCCCAAACCATTGAGTAAGTTGGTAACTAACTCGCCAATGAACCGACTCAACACATAAGCAATCGCTAGAATCGCCACTGCGGTCAGAATTTGGGGGATAGTATCCAATACTCGTTGGAGCATGGAAGTTGCAGGTCTCGAAATCGCTGGAATCTGAAGTGCATCCAGCGCGGCTACCGCAGTTGGAATCAGTACCATCAAGTAGACAACTGTGCCCAACAATCCTGACAGTGATTGACCTGGGGCGGCTCTATTCAAACCGATTTTGGCGGCTAATCTCTCAGTTCCAGCCGCAGCTAGTAAGTTTGTCACCAACTCGCGAACGATTCGCGCCACAAACCAACCTACAATCCCAATCAGAGCTGCTTTAAAAATATTTGGCAGCGCACTGAGAATATCATTTAATAGATTTTGGACGGGTGCTAGAGGCCCTCTGAGATCGAGCACGTCGAGGATCAGAGGGAGGAAAAATAAGAAGACAAACCAGTAAAGGGCATTCCCCAATGTTTCGCTAGGAAGGACTTGATTTTCACCCACAGCCAAGCGGCGAGACATCGCTGGCATCAGAGTTCCAGCCGTCCGAATCACGATCGCTTTGACGACTGTTGCCAATAACCAAGCAATACCAGCCAAGGCAGCCGCTGAAGCCAATTTCGGTACAAATGCCAGAACTTGGTTTAAGACATTGTTCAGTGGTTGAGCGACAACAGTTAAGTTAAGCGCGTTGAGAAACCCTAGAAGGGCAAATAGAAAAATTAGCCAGAACACAATGTCCCCGATTAATTTTTCGGAATTAATTGATGACCTACCAGAAGAGCTACCACTTGCCCAGCCTACTAATCGGTTATCTAGATCGGTACGTTTGAGGAGATTTCGGACGACTGAAGATACAACAAATGCTACGACCCAGCCGACAAATAATGTTACTACTGCACCAAGCAAACTTGGTAAAAAAGCTCCGACTGTACTAGTAGTTTGTCTGATGAAATTTTCAGTACCAGCAGTTGAAAAATTTGGAGTCACAGTTGTTGGTGCTGCGGCTTGAGCTAATAGCCAATTTTCAGCAATAAGCTGACTAGTTCCAGGTAACGTGCTGATGAGTTGCCAAGTTTCGTTCATATTTTTGCTATGTAAATTGTAAATGCTAGAGTCAACTGCCGATGAGGTAGAGGACAATTCTACCGACTAGGGGATAATTCATCCCCCCAGGGCAGATTCAGTTTAGAAAAGCTGCTACTTTTCTGCTATGGTCATCGGTAATTTATGACCACAGATCGAAATGGCAACCGTGAAATCCGCTGTGTCGATCGCCATATTACTATAACTTGAATAAATTGTATTAGAATATACCAGTCCGACTTAGATTTTTAGCATGAATCTAAGTTAAATGTTCTTTAAGTTGTTATTGATTTAGAACATCAAGAATAACTCAATCAGTTATTATTAATGTACATCAAAAGTACAGATTGGTAAATACATAGAAATAATCATCAGCGATCGATAAAGCTAGTGATTTTCTACTTTTGACCGATTGAGTAATTACAACACAGTGTAAGCTTATCATACTTCATCGTCAATGGTATCCATCAAAATGAGTAGATTTGATAGTTTGCGATTTAGAGAAGTCCGGATGGATCGACTCAAAGTTATTAGTAATTGTTCTTAATAAGACTAAAAAAAATCGGATGATGAGAGTATACTCATCGATCCGACCTGCCGATCCTTAATTTTTAGAGAGGAGAACACCAAACCAATGACTAGTTACAATCCTGATCCAGCCAGAAGACTGAACATAGCTTTTACGATCCAGTCATCGACGATCGCTTAGTGGATCTTCTGCCGATGACTGGCGGCTTGTTACCAGTGAA
>JAJAZF010000087.1 GCA_026785875.1 Chamaesiphon sp.
CCGACCATGCAACCAACCCAAGCGGGGGAAACCCCAAGAACACTGGGCGGGGTACCCGCCCATCAGCACTTTTCGCTGTCTTGTCGTTTTTTTATGCGGGGGGAACCCACTCGCCGTAAAAACGCCGCTTGTGGGTACCCTGAATCGATGTGGGGTAAGCACGAGGCATTACCCCTACAAAAATTATTTGTGCGTTTCATACCTCAATTCAGCAATGCTAATATTTGAACTTATCCCCGATGCCCATGCGGGGATAAGTTATTTGTAGGTGAGGGCGGGTTCAGATTGGATCTCTGGTACAATCGTGTTTGATGGTATCAACCCGCCCCTACAGACTGTTATGCTTCCTCAACACCGCTGGCAAATAGCACCGAGCAATCCATCGCAGGCGGCGACACTAGCGGCGGGAATCACGCTCACTCCTGGAGAAGCCACATCGCCATTGCTCGCACAGGTGTTGATGAATCGGGGGATTGAGACACTCGAGCAAGCCGAGTTATTTATTCATCCAGAGACAGCCCAATTGCCCTCGCCGTTGACAGAATTTCCCGATTTAGAGATTAGTCTAGATATATTGGTGGAGGCGATCGATCGCAAGTCTAAGATTGCGATTTGTGGTGACTATGATGCGGATGGGATGACCAGTACTGCATTACTATTACGCGCGCTCTGTGCTTTGGGTGCGGATGTAGATTATGCGATTCCCAGTCGGATGTCTGATGGTTATGGCATCAATCAGCGGATTGTGGAGGAATTTCACGCTGAGGGTGTGAAGTTGATTATTACTGTGGATAATGGAATTTCGGCGGTAGCGGCGATCGCTAGAGCAGTAGAATTGGGCTTGCAGGTGATTATTACGGATCACCATGATTTACCCCAAGTATTACCACCTGCGAATGCGATTCTCAATCCTAAGTTGATTGCCCAGTCTTCGGTGTATCGAGCGATTGCGGGGGTGGGAGTGGCTTATCTTTTAGCTCTAGAATTAGCCCAGAGATTAGACAAACCATCTTTGAGTGATGAGTTATTGGAATTATTTACGCTGGGGACGATCGCGGATCTAGCACCATTAACGGGGATTAACCGTCGCTTAGTCAAGCAGGGATTGCAACTGTTGCCGAATTCGCAGGTGATTGGGATTCAAGCATTGATTGAAATGTCGGGAACTCAGGGAGCGGAACCCACCCCCAGCTCCTCCTCGGAGGGGAGTAAGAAAAAAAATCTCAAGTCTAGTCATGCGATGAAACCTGAAGATATCGGGTTTAGATTAGGTCCAAGAATTAATGCGATCGGTAGAATTGATGACCCCCAGATTATCATCGATCTGTTGACAACTCAAGATATGGGAGTGGCATTAGCTAGGGCGATTCAATGCGAACAGGTGAATAAACAACGCCAAGATATGTGCGCGCAGATCGAACAAGAAGCGATCGATCTCATCGAGCAAGGTACTTATAATATCAAACAAAATCGCGTCTTAGTTATCGTCCATCCTGGTTGGCATCATGGGGTAATTGGAATTGTCGCTTCTCGTTTAGTCGAACGCTATGGTGTCCCAGTATTTATCGGTACCAATGAAGATGAACATCACATTAGAGGTTCCGCCCGCAGTATTCCTGAATTTAATGTATTCCAAGCATTAGAGTACTGTCACGATCTATTAGGTAAATACGGCGGACATCGAGCGGCGGGTGGTTTCTCATTACCTACCGAGAACCTAACCAACTTTCAACAGAGGTTGAGTGAATTCGCCCACAAATGCCTAGAAGTCGAGCATCTCAAACATTTAGTCAAAATTGATGCCCAGGCGGATCTCGCGGCAATTAACTCGTCACTCTACACCCAAATTGACGCGATTCATCCTTGTGGGATGGAGAATCCCGATCCAGTATTCTGGACGGCAAATGTGCGAGTATTGGAACAAAAAATTGTCGGTAAAGGGCACTTAAAATTTACTGTCAATACCCCTGAGTTTCCCCAAGGGATAAAAGCGATCTCGTGGCGATTTGGTGACTATTATCCGTTACCACAATATTTAGATATCGCATATAAACTTAAAGAAAATAACTGGAAGGATTCGCGCTCGATCGAGTTAGAAGTAATTAGTGTCCGGCTACCAGTAGCAGCACCAACTTACAAGTTTAATTATCAAGAGCGAGATTATGATTGCAGTATGTCTGACGATCGAGAACGACTAACGATCGTCAATGCTCAAGGTCAAATTTTAGCGATCGATAAGGGTCAAAAGTTAGCTAAATTGAGCGCACCATCAGCACCAACTAAAACTATCGATATTACTCAAACCTATTATTTCGAGCTAATTAAAACTGCAATGCAAGCATTACAAGTTAGTTAGATTAATTGATAATTGATAATTGATAATTGATAATTGATAATTGATAATTGATAATTGATAATTGGGCTGTCCCGCTGGGGATTTCAACCCCTGTTTTTTGTTAGATTAGATTTTGCATTCTGTGAATATGAGGTTTATTCGAGCGGGATAAAATCATATCCGGTACCAGAAGAGTATTTATAATTAGGTGGAGTTTTAGCGACTTTTACTAGAATATATCTTTCAGTTTGCTCACCATTGGTAAACTGAAATCTCCCAGATGCACCCATGAATTCATTTTTAGATAACATCTTCATCACACTTTCTCTCGAAGGTGAATCTTGAGCTTTAATCGCTGTACCCAATGCCTTAACAGCATTGTAAGAAGTAGCCGTCGCCCAGTTGACTTGAGTATTCCATAGTTGCTTGGCACCTGTAGAAAATTGAGGTGTACTTTCTGATTCTTGCCAAGGTACTCCCATCACCAAACCCTTAGCTCCTCTACCAGCCTTGAGGGTATTTAGACTATATAAAGCAGTATCACTAATGACATCAAGTTCGGGGTATTTAGTAGCTCTAAGTCTTAACACTTTTAAAGCCTCACGGCTAGAACGTCCAACTGGTAGTAATAGAATCGCTTCTGCGCCCATTGCCTTAGCTTGTCGCAGGTAAGTATTAGCATCAAAATTAGGAGCAGCAGCGATCGGACGTGATGCCGAAGCAGCCACAGTAGAGAACTTAAAAGTACCTACGACTTTCCCACCTCTAGCTGCTAATTTATTGGCAAATTGAGTTTTTAACTCATCATTGTATGAAATACTAGGAACATAGAAAATAGCTACTCTTCGTTTGCGATCGACCTCAATTAAATGATCTACCAACTTTTTAGCGATCGTGTCTCCCTTGAGATTAGTTCTAAATATATAGGGTTTTGCAGTACTAGTTAATTTGTTGGCTGTACTAATCGGCGCAATAAAAGCTAACTTATTTCGATCGTAAATATTAGCAGCTTTGATAGTAACATCATTGCGATTATGACCGACGATTCCTAATATTTCCGATCGATCGACAACACCTGTAGCAATATTTTCAATTGTTTTTGGATCGTCACTATCATCAACTATTCTTAGTTTAATTTTAGCTTCATTTACCCCACCAACTTGATTCATTTCTGCTTGTGCCTGAGCAAATCCTCGCAACATTTCCGCTGCTCGATCGAGAGATCTGCCAATCGGTGCAGCGGTGGCGATCGTATAACTTTTATTGTCACCAATTAAGGCGTTGTTGAGATAAATACGAGTTTCAGGCGAATTAGGATTTTCGGCTAAGGCTGCTTGTAAGTTAGTCACAGCTTCGGTATATTTTTGATTAGCGATCGCTAAAACTCCGGCTCTTTTTAACTCTCTAAACTTATCAGTATCTCGATCGCCCTCATTACTAAGTAAAATCCTCTCTCCGGTACTACTTTGACTAAGGATCGTACCGCTATTTGTCGCTACTGGAGTAGAAGGGAATAAAAACTTTGGAATAATTAACGCAATTAAACCAATAATTCCAGCGGTTAAAACTCCAGCTAATCCCCAAGTCTTAGTAGTTTGGAATTGAGTCTCTGCATTCGGCGCAGGAGCTTGGTAGATGATCTCGATTGGAGCATGATCGAGTGGTAGAAAAGAGTTGTCAAACTGTAACGGAACATCAATCGCAGGATGACTATCGATGCGATCTAATGGTAGTGAAACATGCTCCAGCTCGATTGGATCATTGTCGAACTCTAGAGGATCGGCATCGAGAGTTACTGAGAGTAAAGTGCTAGAAGTAGAAGCACTCGCAGCCAGAATCAGCGAAGGAGTAATACTCAAAGTAGGAATACCCCAAGTAACATCTAAAACATCCAATACATCTCTGGCTGACTGGAATCGTTCTGACGGAATCTGCTGCAACATTGTGTTGAGGAGCTTCGCTAAATCATCGCTAACTTGGAGATCTGGTGTCCGCCATTGCCAATTATTTGTCGTGATATTTAATAACTCTTGAGGTTGTCTACCTGTGAGTAAATTTAAGCAAGTTACTGCTAAACTATACAAATCTGACGAGGGATAAATTGTCTGTCCCTGGTATTTCCCATGAGGATATTCTAGCGTAGCTTCAATTAGATTGTTTTCGAGCAAACCAGTAGTAGCACTTATCTCTGCGACGATCTGCTTCATCCCACCAAAGTTAATTAGGCAAATTCTGCTATATAAGTCACGCAAAATATTCGATGGCTTCAGCTCTCGATGAATCGCATCTTGAAAGTGAACAAATTCTAAAGTTTTTAATACTTCTCTCAATATAAGAACTACTTCTGACTCAGTAAATTTACCTTTGATGAGTAGTTCTTGTTGTAAAGTTTGCCCTTCGATATATTCTTGAATTAAGTAAAAAAACTTTTGGTGAGGATAAAGAGGAGCCGCTGGGACATTCAGTTCCAAAAATTCAAGAATTTGAGGAATTCTAGGATGTTTGCCTAATTTCACTAAAACTTCGGCTTGACGATCGAGTAGTTCTGTGACATTTTCTAACTGGGTAGGATTAAAACTAGGATCGATCGATATTTGCTCGATCGTACAGTGTTTTAGTTCGGGCGTGTGCAGATCGCCGCCGAAAAAAGTCGCTCCCGATTCATTCTGTTGCAGCAACTTCAGCGGCAAATAGCGTCCATCCAAAATTAACGGCATCCCGCAATTAGCGCAATGTCTTTGATGTACAGTTTTCAACATCCGATCGCCCAAATCGGCAAATGAGTTGAGCGGTTGTTCGCAACGAGGACGAGTACAGTAAATATCCATAATACACGATCCGGTCGAAGGGTTAATTGAAGTTGGGAGGAGCTAGGAGTTTGAGTCTATCTACTTGCAGTGTCTCTAACTAAACAACACTCTAAAATCACAATATTCCTTAATCTAGACCCAGATTTTACTAACTTGTTTCATAAACCGGACAAACTTTTATTACTCGATCAAAATATTTAGACTAATGTAGGGCTAGGATCGATCGATCCGTTAGAATCATCGACTACCACCACAATTTTGGGTACCCGTTCAAAACTTGTAGGGGTACCCTTGAGTTACATTTGGGACATGACGATTTTAGCAGCAGCTAGAGTGCGATCGATATCTGACTCTGTATGTGCTAAAGAAGTAAACCCAGCCTCAAATTGCGATGGGGCGAGATAGATTCCCTGCTCCAACATCCCCCGATGGAACCGACCAAATTTAGTCACATCTGACTTTTTGGCATCTTCAAAGTTGTGAACTGGCCCTTCACAGAAGAATAACCCAAACATCCCACTGACACTACCACCACACGCTGCATGTCCGGTTTCTTTGGCAATTTGCAGCAAGCCATCACTCAACCGTTTAGTGATTTTATCTAGGTACTCATAAGTACCTGGTTTTTGGAGCAGTTCCAGGGTTTTAATCCCCGCCGTCATTGCTAAGGGATTTCCCGATAGTGTCCCAGCTTGATACATCGGCCCCGCAGGTGCGACCATCGACATGATATCCTTGCGTCCGCCATAAGCTCCGACTGGTAAACCACCACCGATGACTTTCCCCATCGTAGTGAGATCGGGAGTCACACCAAACCGCTGTTGGACTCCACCGTAGGAGATGCGGAAGCCAGTCATCACTTCATCGAATACCAGCAGTGCGCCATATTCTTGAGTAATTAATCTCAAGCCTTCCAGGAAACCAGCATCGGGGACGATGAAACCAGCATTTCCCACGATAGGTTCTAGAATTACGCCAGAAATACTGTCAGGATTGGCAGCAAATAGAGCTTTAACAGCTTCTAAATCGTTGTAAGGTGCCGTGAGCGTATCGGCTGTAGTCGATTTTGGTACGCCTGGGGAATCAGGTAAACCCAGAGTAGCGACACCCGAACCAGCTTTGACTAGGAACATGTCCGCATGTCCGTGATAACAGCCTTCAAATTTAATAATTTTGTCGCGTCCGGTGAACGCGCGCATCAGCCGCAGGACAGCCATACACGCTTCAGTACCAGAATTGACAAATCTCACCATTTCCACGCTGGGAACGGCATTAATTACCATCTCTGCGAGGACGTTTTCGAGGTAGCAGGGCGCACCAAAACTCGTTCCTTTTTCGAGGACGGCATGTAAAGCGGCAATTACTTCAGGGTTGGCATGTCCGCAGATTGCTGGCCCCCAACTGCCCACATAATCGATGTACTGATTGCCGTCTACGTCCCAGATATAGGCATCTTTGACGCGATCGAACACAATCGGCTGACCACCGACAGACTTGAATGCTCGCACGGGGGAATTGACCCCACCTGGCATCAGTTTCTGAGCCGCTGCAAATATTTCTTCTGATTTTGTAGTTTTCAAATTAGATGTAGAAACCAATTTTTTCTCCCAACGGTTAAAGCTAAATTTTAAGTAAGGTCGTACTTATATGCGATCGAGACTATAGTAATTTTAGTGGAATTAACCCGATTACCCAATACTTCCTTCACAATACTGTCGATCGGTTAGTAACAGCGGAGATCTTTACCTCGCCCCAGCCCTCCCCGAACCAAGCAGGGGAGGGAGCAGGAAGAGCCTCCCCTGCTTGGTGCAACACATTGCTAGGCTTTGCCTTTCCGAAGCGACGTTTGCGGGGCGTGGCGGGGAACCTTCCCCCTAGAGCTTCGCGCCCCAGCACGGAGGAAACCTCCGCGTGGCTGCATTCGCCTTATCAAGGGGGGTTGGGGGGTAAACCAACTGTGAATCTCAATCAAATTTGTTCGGGTGTCAGTCAAATCGACTAGATTGTGTACACTAAGTACAGAATCTAAAGTGAAGTACAATTGTGGGAACATTATTAACAAATTCGATGAACGCTCAAGTTATTTCGCCAACAGACTCAGATTGGCAGAAATGCTTGGATACGATCCCGCATGATTTTTACCATCTTCCTGGATATTTAGAATTAGAAGCCCAGCGGCATCATGGTAATCCCGAAGCAGTCATTGTCAGAGACGGAGAGCAGGTATTTTTTTTACCTTATATAATTCGCGATTGTCATCAGACGCTCGAACTCGATCGGCTAGGCAGCGATCCAATATATGATATTATTTCCCCGTATGGTTATCCGGGTATGTTAGTTAATCCAGCCGGACAAAACCCGACATTCATCGCCAACTGCCTGAACACTATTTACGAGCGTTGGCAAGAGAAAAATATCTGTTCGGTATTTCTGAGACTGCATCCAATTATCAATAGTTATATCGATCCAACTACTTCCAATCCCGATCGATTTCTGATTCGCGAACGCGGCGATGTCGTAATCTGCGATCTAACCGATGATGCTGAGGAGATCTGGAAGCAGATGAGAGCGAGTCATCGTACCAAAATCAATAAACTTAGACGTGCTGGTTTCATCGCTAATATGGAAAAAGTCAATGAATATTTAGATATATTTATTGATATTTATCTAGAAACAATGAGTCGAGTAAATGCTAATGCTGCTTATTTTTTCACGCGATCCTATTTTGAAAAATTCTGCGAAGCCTTAGGAGAGGGATTATATATTTGCGTGGTAGAAATAGATGGCGAAGCTGCCGCTGCAAGTCTAGTAACTGAGTATAACGGTATAGTTCAATATCATTTGGGTGGTACCAAAACAAAATTCTTACCGCAATCGCCGACAACGATTATGTTCGATCGGGTGATTAGATGGGGACAACAAAGAGGTAACAAATATTTAAATCTAGGTGGTGGATTAGGTGGTAGTCGCGACTCATTATATCATTTCAAATCGGGTTTCTCCGATCGAGTCGCATCGTTTATGACTATGCAAAGTATCGTCAACCAGGATCTCTACGATCGATTAACCCATGCCAGAGCTGAGACTCTAAACAAGAAAATCTCAGAATTTGAGAACACATCTTTTTTTCCACTCTATCGATCGTGTTAACATATGTATAAATTAACACGGCATAAATCGTGGAAAGATACTATCATTTTAGAATATTAGGATTTAAAAATAATGTCGTCTTCAACTAGTACCAAAGACTTGTATAACGGTATAGAATTTCCGACCTGGATCGAACTAGAAAATTTGAATCCCCAAGAACTATATCTGATTCAAAAATATCTCCTACCAGATCTCAAGACAGTTGAAGCGGGTACAAATGGCGGGAGAATCTTGCTGGAAATGCAAGAAATGGGCTTTACAGATCTAGCTGGATTTGATTTTGTCCCCGCACTAATCGATCGCGCCATCGAGCGCGATCGGAGTAGAAGTATCGATTTTCAAGTTGGAGATGCGATCGCTTTAGCCTATGCAACTAATAGCTTCGACCAAATTGTATACTTACAGCAGATTGTTTGCATAATGGACAACACTCAGGCTCGACTTCGCGCGCTCCAAGAAGCCTATCGCATCCTCAAACCGGGCGGTACGGGCTTATTCTCCTTTCTTAGTTTCGATTCGCGACATTCGCAATTTATCTATGCCAGCTATTTGAAGTATCTAACCACCATTAGAAAACTGCGCGGCGACAATCGCAGTATGCAAGAATTACCGTGGCTGAAATTAGGCGGTAAATTTAACCCCAACGCACTGTTCGATCGACCTCCCTATATATATTGGTACCGACACACCGAAATCTGTGACTTAGTGCGATCCGTAGGCTTTGAAATCGTTGCCATCGGTAGCGATCCGCAGATCGAAGCCGATCGATTGGTGACTAGCGATCGCGAATTGGCAACGCGAGATCTAGCTGGAATGCTGTATGTTGTAGTCAAAAAATAATCATTAGGTTGCCTTTAAGCTAGTAATATTGCCTGAAAGTATTGGCAGTCTTACTAGTTTAATTGAATTACATCTAAATGATCATCAAATAGTTAGCTTACCGGAAAGTCTTGGTAATTGAGCATATTCATATCCTGCGAGTACCACCAGAGATGACAAGTGCAGAAGCCGCGATTACCTGGGTAAATCATGGTATTCACCCCGATAAATTTGCCGTGCAAACTTGAGAGCGATCGTTCTACTTAACAAACCAGTTTAGCAAAGTTGAGACGATCGACAGCACGATCGATCCAGCAATGGCGGGGACGATACCAGCAATATAAAATCCAGGCACAAATCGCGATACAAATACCAAACAGAGGACATTGATCGCGAGTGAAGATAGTCCTAATGTGAGGATTGTCAAAGGGAAAGTTAGTAACTGGAGGATCGGACGCACGGTACTGTTAATTAAACCTAGCAATAGAGCCGCAATCAGTGCCGTTGTAATATCTCGAAGATGAAATTGTCCTGGCAAAAAATGGTCGATAATCCGCTGTGTGATTAAGAACGCGATCGCATTTAGAACCCAGTTAATCAGTAATTTAAACATAGTGGCTAGTAACTATTAGCAGCAGAATCTTTTAGACGTATAGCCAGCAAATAATCCTCAAAACTTAATCCTTCTTCATCTAAGCAACTGGAAATCACCATTTTGATTGTGGCTTCAAGAGCTTCTGGTTACATGGAGTCGGAACGTATTTGACCGATCTTACCTCGATCGACCGATTTTAACGTCAGTTCTAGATCGCCCGTCCGATTTTTGCGATAAACTGTGCATGTTAAGGATTGTACGAGTCTGGCACCTAATGCCGAAATCCAATCCTCCCTACCTTGCGTTCGCACAGCGTCGGCTTTGCCAAATCGCTGCTCATTGTTTGCCAGAAAATATGCCTACTATTATCGCCTTAATCTTTGCTTCGATCTTAATCTGCTTTCCCAGCCATGCGATCGCGGCGGGGGGAACTTCTCAATACAAGCCAATGCTCTCCTATGATAATGCTGAACTAAACGGTCAAGATTTTTCTGGCAAAAACTTACAGACAGCCGTATTCACTACTGCCAAGCTAGATGATACCAATTTTTCCGGCGCAGACCTCACAGGCGTAGTGATCAGTTCCTCAACCCTAAACCGGACAAATCTCCACGGTGCAAATCTCACTCAAGGTTTACTAGATCAAGTTCGGTTTGTTGGTGCAGATTTGAGTGATGCTGTTTTCACTGAGGCGATGATGCTACGCTCGACATTCACAGATGTCAATATTGCTGGAGCAGATTTTACCGACGCGATCTTAGGAAAGCTGCAACAGAAGGAACTCTGCAAGATTGCGACTGGTGTGAATCCTAAAACTGGGATCTCTACCCGCGACTCTCTCGCCTGTAAGTAAATATAGGCTGCGGGGATGGTGTTACCCCCCCCCAACCCCCCTTGTAAAGGTGGGGCTTTATAGATCTTACTCCCTCCCCTGGATAAGGTGGGGCTTTATAGATCTTACTCCCTCCCCTTGATAAGGGGAGGGCTGGGGTGGGGTAAAATCTCCGCCCCAAAACAGGAATCTTACCCCTGATTTTCATTAAGTTGGTTTAAAGATTGAAATGAAACGAATTGGTGTCATCGGCGGCGGACAACTAGCATGGATGATGGCTAGTGCCGCCCAGGAATTAGGGATAGAATTAGTCATCCAGACTCCCCATACCAGTGATGTGGCTGTCGGATTGGCAGTAGAAACAGTATTGGCTGAAGTAGATGATGTCGCAGCTACAGCCACTCTAGCGACTAAATGCGACGTAATTACTTTTGAAAACGAGTTTGTCGATTTAGACGGATTGAGGAAACTTGCTACGACAGAAGATGTCTGCTTTATACCGCCCTTAGCCGCCTTAGCTCCGCTCCTAGACAAATATACCCAACGCTGTTATCTGCGAGATTTGGGTTTACCCGTGCCTAAATTTGCCCCACTCACACACTCAGAATTACCGTTAGGGTTTGAATTTCCCGTCGCGATCAAAGCCCGCCGCAATGGTTATGACGGACAGGGGACATTTATTATCAAAGATGAATCTGCGCTAGCAGACCTCTACCATCGCTATCCTGACACACCATTTCTGATTGAAGAATTTGTCGAATTCGATCGCGAGTTAGCCATCATCGCCGCTAGAGGTATCAATGGTGAAGTTGTTACCTATCCCATCCTGGAGACTCAACAGGAAGACCAAGTGTGTCGGCGGGTATTTACACTACAGGATTTGCCTGATGAGATCGTCCAAACCTGCAACTCGATCGCGTCCAAGCTACTTACTAGTCTAGGCGCATTCGGCGTGTTTGGAATTGAGTTATTTGCCACCCGCGAGGGGAAAGTATTAGTCAATGAGATTGCACCGCGCACTCACAATTCTGGACACCTCACCATCGAAGCTTGCGCTACTTCTCAATTTAGTCAACTGATTCGGGCGGTTGCTGGTTTACCTTTGGGTAGCACAGCACTTACCTGCGGTGGTGCTGTGATGGTAAATTTATTGGGTTATGAAGATACTCACAGCGATTATTTAGCTAAACGCCATCAACTATCAGCTATCCCTCATTCACACGTTCATTGGTACGGGAAGCAAGAATCGAGAATAGGACGCAAACTCGGTCATGTGACGATTCTCGTCGGTACAGCTCCCCACAGCGATCCTCAAGATTATCGCGCACAAGCGGAAAATTTGGCACGACAAGTAGCCGCAATTTGGGATGAATAATGTCTACTCACATCATTAATAGTAAATATATATTAGTGATGTGAGTTGACAGATATTTATGCCCCACACGATCGACCGCTCATCCATGCTTGGAGATAGAGAACGACTAAAGTTTACGAAACTTGACGTAGGATCTCATTTAAGAGAAATTTGCTTATAATGCAAGTAATAACTTTTACCAAGTTTTCCAAAATTTTGGTTCGTGGATGCAATCTGTGCCGCGAGAACATCTTTATGGGCGATTCTCGTTCCGTAAGCGTGGGAGTCGCAGGCGTTGCCAACGCGTTGGCGTTGGCGTTCGCGTTGGCGAAGCCTGCCGTAGGCACAGCGTCTCGAAGAGAAGCCCACTGTCGGTACAGCCTGCCGTAGGCACAGCGTCTCGTTCCGAGAAGAGGCTACGCCAACGATTTCTCTCAACCAGAGATATCCTTAAATGTTATCTACCGATCGGGTCTAAACTATTTGGCTCAAACTAAATACAATATCAATTAACCACAATATTGGAAGATTTTCGTAACCGATGAGCATGGAGACGCTAGAGTTTATCATCTACCCTGATGGACGAGTACAGGAAAAAGTCACTGGTGTAGTGGGTCAGTCTTGTACTGTTGTAACAGCAGCGATCGAATCTGAACTAGGGGATGTAGTCTCCCAATCACCAACTGCGGAGTATTTCAATCAGAATCTCGAACTAACTGCTACTGCCACTAATCAAGTCACTTGGTAACTAATAAGGTGGCAGGTAAATCGAGCCTCAAGTTATAAATTATTCATCTCTACCCACACATATATGTCACATTTCAGCAACATCAAAACCAAGATTCGGAATGTAGAATCCCTCACCGCAGCATTAACAGATCTAGGTATCGACTGGAAAACTGGCCCTCAAGCAGTGCGCGGCTATCAGGGTGATACGCGGACAGCAGCAGTTGTCATCGAGCAGGAAAATGGTTATGATATCGGCTTTAGCAGCAATGGCAATAATGAGTACGAACTAATCGCTGACTTGCAATTCTGGCAGCAAAATTGGTCGGTCGATCGCTTTATCAGTCAAGTTACTCAACGCTATGCTTATCATACCGTTGTGACAGAAGCAACCAAGCAAGGCTTCCAAGTCGCCGAAGAACGTAATCAACAAGATGGTTCGATTAAGCTCGTAGTCCAACGCTGGAGTGCATAGATCGTGAGTGACTTTACCCCACCATTGAATGGCAACCAATCAGGATTAGAGCCAGAGCTAGGCGGCTTCTTGCGCGATGCAGAAGATCGATCCGGTTTGGAGCCAGAACTTGGCGGGGTATGGCGACAAAAGGGCGTATATGTAGACGAGCTGACTTGTATCGGTTGTCTCCACTGCGCTCATACGGCGCGGAATACGTTTTTTATCGAGCCAGAACATGGTAGAGCGAGGGTAGTTCGTCAAGACGGCGATATCGAAGACACGATCCAAGAAGCGATCGATACTTGTCCGGTTAATTGCATCCAATGGGTGGATTATACCGAATTAAAGAAATTAGAAATAGAGCGTCAATATCAAGAAATTCCGATGGCTGGCTTCCCTGTCGATCGTGCTACAATCGCTGCTAGAGTACGTCGCCGCAAACTAAATCAGGGGAAATAGAATTTCAGACTCGATCGAAAATATGATTAAAACTACAGCTACACGTCGTCGCGGACGGATCTTTCCTGAAGTTCAATGGACTTATGAACAAAAAGCCGAACAAGAAGCTGAAAGTGAAGCTTTTTATCAGCGTTGTTACCCCATATTCGATCGAGTCAAATCTGAATTAATCGTGACTCACCATAACTGGTTTATCGCAATAGAACCCGATAGTGAGGAGTATTTTATCGATCGTGATTTAGAAATAGCATCATTACAGTGTCGAGAGAAACAGCCAGGTAAACTTCATTATACGTTTCGGATTAATGAATCTGGAGCTTGTGGTTCGATATGATGCGGAAGTTAGTTATCGATTTACCATCTGGTGTTTTGACATTAGGAAATTAATGTTACGATCTTTATAAATTTACTACTTGCTATCCTATTAAAGCGCGAAGGCTTTCTGCGTCCCAACAGTCAGGGCCAGCACATTCCAAACAGTCGAGCAGTTCTTCATGGATATGCTGAGGAGGATAAAATGGAAGGCTGTATTTATATCTCAAGCCAAGAGTATTAATACACAACCAACCAATTGTAAGTTGTAGATTTGGTAAATGCCTACCCCAAAATAATTGAGCAATAACATAACAATTTTCACACGCTCCAAATTCCTTAATTATTTCCTTTACATTAAGTTCTTCAGTAAAGTTAGACCAACTTCCATCTACTCCTCCATCATCGACAAATTTACCAGGATCTGGGGCACCGATCTGGATTGCTAATGTTTGATGTAGACTTGAAATAAAATGAATACTTAAAACGTCCTCAGTAACGGTACTGTATTCTCGAACTAGATTCCAGCAGGAAGCAATTGCCTCTATAAATTCTGCTTCCGTACAAAAGAAGCTCATTTCGGAAGCAAGACATTCAAGTGAAAATAAACTTTTTGCGAATTCAACCTCAAAGGAATTCTTAATCGATAGTTTATCTGATA
>JAJAZF010000088.1 GCA_026785875.1 Chamaesiphon sp.
AGTGGAATCAGTGCTACAACGTTGTCCGATCGGACGTATTTGCCGAACCCTAGGTGAACCAATACAGAGGGTTGAATTTTCACTCAGTCTTATCCTTTTCTATCTCTATATATCTATTTTAAACCGGATCTAAATAGTCTACAACCTCGATTAGCGGCGGTTTTCACGCTATTTCTGTAGTAATTTACAATTGATTTTTTCTAGGAATCGACTAGCCGAATTGTGTGTCCATCTGGGTCTCTAACGAGGAATTGGCGATCGAATTCTAAGGTGGATGTATTCGATAGTGATACCTCGGTGGACACGAGTGGAAAGTGCGTGGCGGTGAGTTGTTGGACTGTTTCCATCGCATCAGCAACGACGATCTTGGTTTGGCAGCACCAGAGGTCGTTGGACTCAGTATCGGTGGGGATCGATCGTCCATCGGTCGGCTCTAGATATTCCAACAGCTCGATGCCGATACCTGCGGATGCTGTGAGACTGCTAATCCGCACTTTGACATCAGCGATACCGCTCAGTAGCTCTTGTTCAAAACCAAAATTCTCACTTTCTTGTTTTAGTTCCAGCCCCAACAGATCGCAGTAAAAGGTGCGGCTGGCTGCTGTATCTCCGATGACGATCGCCGTATGGTCGATACCTAGAAATAAATCGGTGGTCGGCTGTTGCCATTTGGGAGCGGCTTTAGCGGTTGGAAAGTGGATCAGTTCGAGATTGTGACCGTCGGGATCTTGAAAGTAAAAAGCTTGGATACCTCCAGCGACAGGATTCCAGTCGGGTATGGTTTGGGGATTGGGAATTTGGACGATTGAATGCTGGCGGACATGTCGATCAGCGCGATCCATATCGCTAACAACGATCGCTAGGTGCTGAAACCAGCGATCGTTGCTGCGGGAATCTGGCGGCATCGGTCGCCCTGGATGCGTCAAATATTCCGTGAGTTCGATCGTTTCTGCACCAAGTTGGAGTGTGACTACCCGCAGTTGGAGATTGGCTGCTGCTGGGATCGGATCTGCTTGCAGTGAGGACACATCATTAGATTCTACACCTGTAATTTGACGATCTCCAGTCTTGGTAAATGCTAAGACGGTGGTATAAAAATCGATCGATCGATCCATATCCCCTACCGTCATCCCGATCGATTCGATCGCCGTAATCGACATCTGGCTCCTTATGTACTAGAGACTTGACCGCCTGTAACTTCGAGGATCGCTCCAGTGACAAAGCTGCTATCCTCAGAAGCAAAATAGACGTAAGTGGGTGCTAGTTCTTCTGGTTGTCCAGCGCGTTTCATTGCATTATCCTTATCAAAATTATCCACTTGTTCTTTGGTCATCGTGCCAGGAATTCCAGGTGTCCAGACGGGGCCAGGAGCGACGGCATTGACCCGAATTTTGCGTTTGGCTAGATTTTGGGCTGTAGCTTTGGTAAAAGCGTTGATTGCCCCTTTACTAGCTGAGTAATCAACCAGAAATTCTTTACCAATCAGACCGAGAATGCTGCTGGTATTGATGACAACATCGCCTGCTTTGAGGTGGGGTAAGGCGGCTTTGAGCATGTAGAAGTAACCAAAAATGTTGGTCTCCATCGTGCGGCGAAACTGTTCGTCTGAGATGTCTTCAATCTCAAACTTGACCGCTTGATAGCCAGCATTGTTGACTAATATCTCTAAATGTCCGAACTTCTCGACAGTTTGGGTGACTGCTTGCTGACACTGTGCGGAATCGCGGACATCGGCTTTGATAGTCAGACAATGTTGACCTTTTTCTTCTACGAGTGCTTTGGTGATATTGGCATCTTCATCGTTGACATTGTACACGATCGCGACATCGGCACCTTCCATCGCATAGGCGATCGCGACCGCCCGCCCGATCCCCGAATCACCACCAGTGATAATCGCGACTTTTCCTTGCAGCTTGGCAGCAGGCTTGTAGTTGGACATGTCACTATCTGGCTGGGGGATCATATCTGCTTGACGGGCAGGATATGGCAAGGTTTGAGCGGGGATATCCTCGGCTGTCGGACGAAATTCGGTGGTCATAATCGTTAGTTTGTAGTTTATAGGTGTTGGACTGACTGCGGCGGCGAGCTTTACCCCCCCAACCCCCCGAATCTGCGCAGGGGATAAAGCCTAGCAATGTGTTGCACCAAGCAGGGGAGCTTTGCTCCATCCCTTAGAAAGGGGATGACTACTCTTGCTCCCTCCCCTTTCTAAGGGGAGGGCTGGGGTGGGGGAAAGATCTCCGCTGATACTATTCATCTGAGTCGATCGAGCAAAATATCGCCAACTCGCAAAGTATTTGCAACGATCGTTAGTGTCGGATTCGAGCCAATATTTGAGGGAAAGAAGCTGCCATCAACGACATAGAGGTTATCAATCTCGTGAGTGCGACAATTAATATCCAACACAGATGTTTGAGGATCGGTACCAAAGCGGCAAGTACCACACTGATGAGCGACCCAACGCAGGGGAAAATTGCTACTGTAATAGCGAGAATTTGGGTCGGTATCGATCGATTTCAGTATACCGATCCACCGCTGCACCAGTCGATCGAATGACTCAGTATTATTGTCGGTATATTCGAGTGAAATTCTATCCCCCTTTAGACGGACTCTATTATTGGGATCGGGTAGATCTTCGCCCATCAACCACCAGTCAACTGAATGTTGTGCAGCGTATTCAGGCGAAATGTCTGCATCTATCTTTAGAGGTACTTCATTCGCTAGCATCTCCTTATTGACTTTGCCCGAGAGTTGGATCTGTCCCATTGGATAGGGGAAGTCTGGTTCACCCCAGTAGAAATCATTGACTCCCAGCGTTTTCGCGAACACTGTAGGGTTTTCTTTTGCCATTACTCCTACTACCACGCCGCAATTATGTTTCATGAAGTTACGCCCCACTTGGTCGGAGCCGTTGGCTAATCCATTGGGATGCTTATCATTGCTGGATTTAAGCAGCAATACTGCTGAATTAATCGCTCCGCCAGCTACGACAACTATGTCCCCGCGAAATAGGGTAACTTCGCCATCTACTTCAGTCTCTACCGCCGTAATTTCTCGACCGGAATCGCTGGTATGGAGGCGCAGAACTTTGGCTGAGGTTAGGAGTGTGACATTTGAGTGTGCTATGGCTGGGCGCACCGTCATTACCTCAGCATCGGCTTTGGCATGAAGTAGACAAGGATGCCCATCGCAGGTTTCGCACCGAATACACTCACTCAAAAACCGTTGCGCTTCGTTGAGTTTGATGGACATCGGCAGGTAAAACGGGTGCAAGCCTTGAGCTGCTAGATCGTCGCTGACTGCTTGAATGCGCGGTTCGTGACTGATGGCAGGATAGGTGTATTCTGCGGTCGTCCACGGCTCGGTAGAATCTAGACCTCTCTTACCGTGTACGTTGTAGAGTTTTTCGGCTTGAGTATAATAGGGTTCATAATCTGCGTACTTGAGGCACCATTCGGGAGAGATGCCGCCTTTGTGCACGATCTCATCAAATTCTCGCTCTCGCGCTCTAAATAAGGTGCCACCGTAGAATTTGGTGTTACCACCCACCCAATAACCTGCGGCGGGTTTGAGGTCTTTTCCGTCTTTATCGATCCAGGTTTCGGTGTTGAAGTAGCGATCTTTGGCGGTGACGGCTACTGGATTCCAGTTATCTTTCTCTCTGGGGAGGAAGGTACCACGCTCTAGGATGAGAATGTTTTTGCCGCTGGGGGCGAGGTGATGGGCGAGGGTGCCGCCACCTGCTCCGGTGCCGATGATGATGATATCGTAATGTCGATCGGTCATATTAGCTCTTGCGATCGATTGTGACAATCTGTTTTGCTAGTTTTTGAGTGGTAAATTGGTATCGTCACATCTTGCACCAGAATATAGATACTAGTAAAACCGTAGATCTAGGGTACCCACAAGCGGCGTTTTTACGGCGAGTGGGTTCCCCCCGCATAAAAAAACGACAAGACAGCGAAAAGTGCTGATGGGCGGGTACCCCGCCCAGTGTTCTTGGGGTTTCCCCCGCTTGGGTTGGTTGCATGGTCGG
>JAJAZF010000089.1 GCA_026785875.1 Chamaesiphon sp.
ATATGCCGTCAGAGCAGCTCTGAGGCTGTGTCAGAGTATTGTCGAGACGGGCACCTATCCCGCCGCCGAACTCGCCAAAGATTTGGAAGACTTAATTAAGCTGCGGGATGAAGCAGCTCAAGGCGCGAGTACTGATGCCTTGGTCAAAGAAGCTCAAACCTTGGGGATTCCCTGGATGCACCTGGAGACGTGCGACTTATTCCAGTTTGGCTATGGTAAATATCAAAAACGGGTTCAAGCAGCACTGACTTCCAACAGCAATATTCTCGGAGTGGAACTAGCTTGCGATAAGGAGAAAACCAAAAAAATCTTGGCAAGCATGGGAGTTCCCGTTCCATTAGGGATGACGATCTACTCTTTTGGCGAGTTAAAAGACGCGATCGATCGCTTGGGTTATCCGATTGTGATTAAGCCCTTAAATGGGAATCACGGGCGAGGAATTACGATCGATATTAAGTCCTGGGAACACGCCGAAATCGGCTACGATCGCGCCCGTGATGTCTCGAAGGGCGTAATTGTCGAACACTTCTACCAAGGACGCGATCACCGGATTTTGGTCGTCAACCACAAAGTGGTGGCGGTAGCAGAGCGGGTACCCGCCCATGTCGTCGGTGATGGTGTCACGACGATTTCCGCCCTAGTCGATCGGGAAAACCAAGATGTCCGACGCGGTACGGGGCATGATAATATGCTGACCAAGATCGAACTCGATGATTCCACCGCTGAAATGCTCGATCGGCAAGGTTTTACGCTCAATACTATTTTGCCCCTAGATCGAGTCTGCTACCTGCGAGCAACTGCAAATCTCAGTACGGGCGGGATTGCGATCGATCGCACTGATGAAATTCATCCCGATACCGTGTGGCTAGCCGAACGCGTCTCGCGAATTATCGACCTCGATGTGGCGGGGATTGATGTGATTACTACAGATATTACCAAGCCGCTGCGCGAAGTGGATGGAACGATCGTCGAAGTCAATGCGGCACCAGGGTTACGGATGCACATTTCGCCCTGCCAAGGTGTCGGGCGCAATGTCGCAGCCCCGATCCTCAAGATGCTATTTCCACCTGGCACCCCAACGCGGATTCCGATTGTCGCCGTTACAGGCACCAATGGTAAAACTACTACCACTCGGCTGATCGCCCATATCTTCAGTCAGGTTTATGATAACGTCGGCTATACAACAACCGATGGCATCTATGTTGGCGATCGAGCGATCGAAAAGGGCGATACTACAGGGCCGCAAAGTGCCCAGGTGATTCTCCAAGATCCGACGGTGGATATTGCCATTTTAGAAACTGCACGCGGCGGGATTTTGCGATCGGGTTTAGCTTTCCAACACTGCGACGTGGGCGTAATCTTGAACGTAGCAGCCGATCATTTAGGGTTGGGGGACATTGAGACGATCGACCAATTAGCCAAAGTCAAAGGGGTAATCGCTGAAGCCGTTCACCTCGATGGTTATGCAGTCCTCAACGCTGATGACGAGCGAGTTGCCGCCATGGCTAAGGATGTGCCGGGGAAAGTTGCTTATTTTTCGATGAATCCCGATCACCCCCTAGTGCAAGCGCACGTTGGGCGGGGTGGAATTGCCGCCGTCTATGCTCAAGACTACCTGACGATCTTGCAGCAGGATTGGGTGCATCGGATCGAGAAAGTAGATCGCGTACCGCTGACTCTGGGCGGACGGGCACCATTTATGATTGCCAATGCCCTCGCAGCTAGTCTAGCTGCCTTTGTTCAAGGCGTGAATGTCGATCGGATTCGGCTGGCTCTGCGGAGCTTCCGCGCTTCGGCACAGCAGACACCAGGACGGATGAATTTATTTAACCTCGGACGCTACCACGCGCTGGTAGACTACGCCCACAACCCCGCCGGATACGCGGCAGTAGGTAGCTTTGTCAAAAACTGGACTGGCCCTACCATTGGGGCGATCGGCGGGCCTGGCGATCGTCGCGATGAAGATCTGATCGAACTAGGTAAACTTGCCGCGACATTCTTCGATCGGGTAATCGTCAAGGAAGACGACGATCCCAGAGGGCGCAAGTGGGGCGAGGTAGCAGAGTTAATCGTTCATGGCATCGAGCAAGTGGCGACAGATACGAACACTCCCATCCCACACTCAATTATGCTCAATGAAACTGAAGCGATCGAATGGGCGTTAGACAATGCCCCAGAAAATAGTTTAGTAACTATTTTTGCGGACAATATCACCCGCGCGATCGCCCTGATTATGTCCCGAAATCCAATTCCTGACGAGCCGGAAGTGACATTTCCAGCCGAATTAAAGCAAGACAATTCACCGATCTGGGACACGATCGCCGCTGGTAGTAACGGTAAATACAGTTGACAGTTGACAGTTGATAGTTGACAGTTGACAGTTATGGTAACTGTGAATCGCTACGCGGACTAATAAACTAGTCTGCGTGGGCGGATTTGGCATCATGACGAGCGATGCGCCGCACGTAGGGTTCCCCGAGGGTTTAGCGCATCAAGACAGTGGTTAAAACCACTATGAGTATAGGTAGCAGGTTAGGTTAAATAACTGTCCGTTGAGGATAAAGTCTGTAAGTCCTGAAGTTAAGAGGTAAGGTGCTCTGATGATTGTGATTAATCCGTCTCGTTCCAGTTCCGACACCAGTCCATCTGCTTACGAAGCGAAAACCCAAGCCATTGCCCGTGAATTACTCGCAGCAACCACCGAAAAGCGATCGATCTTTGCCAAGGTGCGCGATACATTTCGCTGGGATGACAAGCTGCTCAGTTGGACGATGGATAATCCGAGCTTGCGGGTACAATTATTTCGGCTGATCGATTGTTTGCCATCGCTGACGACGAAAACTGAAATCGCCCGTCACCTTCAGGAATATTTGAGCGTTCCCGATGTGGAATTGCCCCAAGCACTCAAAGGCTTGCTCAACTTTACCGCCCCTGACTCCATGCCAGGGCAGGTTGCTGCAACTACACTCTCCACCGCCGTCGAAACCCTAGCGCGAAAGTAC
>JAJAZF010000090.1 GCA_026785875.1 Chamaesiphon sp.
GTGAGCGAGCATCTGAGCATGAGCGCAAGAACCAGTCAGATCGTATTCGATCAGTTGGAGATCGAAGCCAATACTAGCATTGAATTTGGCGATCGCTGGATGTAGAGTACCTTCAAAGCGATCGCTCCAAGTCTGTGGTCGGTTCATGGTTGGGAACAGGAGCAAATGCTCCTGAATTAGGGGTGATAGACTAATATACTCTCTCAGTCAGATGGCTGGAACGTTGACTAGTTAATACTCACTATCCACCATCAGCTACTTAATAGTCACTATTTCCACGCTATGATGTGATTGTTAATGTACACCTATGAAACTTTAATTGAGTACCCATATGTCTATCAAACAAACTACCGTTCGTGCTAGCACTTTACTAACTGTACTGTGTCTCAGTGCTGCGCTGACTATTACCAGTTGCGGCAAGAAAGATAAAGTCGTCACTACCGATACTCCCGCGACTGGTGGTGCTACTACTCCCGCGACTGGTGGTACTGCACTCTCCGCATCCGAAAAAGCTCAAATGACTTCTGCCAAAACCGCATTGGTAATGGCAAATAGTGCTGTAAAAAGTGGCGATATGACCAAGGCTAAAGCCCAATTAACTAAATTCAACAGTCTACTTCCAGCCGTAGAACCAGTCCTCAAAGCCAAAGCTGGTGCCAACTATCCCGCTATCTCTAGTGGGATCGAGCAAGCCAAAACTGCAATGAGCAGTGCTACACCCGACAAAGCCAAAGCTGGTGAAGGTTTGACAACAGCGATTAAAGGAATGACTACTGTAATCGACAAAAAATAACTCAAGTATCGTCTAAACCTTTCATCCTCAGTATTCCCAATGCTCGCTCACACTCCCTGCAAAGGGGAACAACTGAAATAATTCCCATCCTCACCCTAAATTCCTCACAGCTTGGGCATGAAGATCCCAATCTAGTGGGAGATGTTATAGTAGAATCAACCTCTAGGTTGGCGAAGGATATATAATGCCTGCGAATAATGGATCTAAACATCAGACGATCGTTCGTCCGCTGCAATATCGAGATATTGACGCGATCGCTAGCTTATGTCAACAAGCAATTATTCCCGATCCAGCCGTAAAGGCGCAGATCGATCGACTATTCAAACAAATGAATCGGTGGTACGCACCGTTTCAATTCCTCAATATTATTCCCACTCCCAATCTGACCGATCGATCGCTGCTAGTCGCCGAGTGCGGTAAACAGGTTCGCGGTGTAATTAGTGTCTCGCCCTTCAATCGGACTCGCAGCACCTGGTATGTAGAATGGGTGTCCATCGACCCTCAAGCGACTACCCCAGACCAAGTTACAGGAAAAAACGATATTGGTTCTCAATTGCTGCGTTATTGCTTCGAGCATATTGTTGAAGCCAGTACCTGGGTGCTAGAAGTAGATATCAATGATAACCCTACCCTAGCTCTATATCGACAAAATGGGTTTCAACCATTAGCTCACCTCACCTATTGGGAAATTGCCCCCGAATTACTCCAGGAGTTGGCGCAACGCGAACCAGATTTGCCCAATCTCCTCCCCGTCAGAAATACGGATGCTCAATTGATCTACCAACTAGATACAGTATCCATGCCGCCGCTATTGCGTCAAGTATTCGATCGCCAAATCCATGACTTTAAAAATAATCTCGCCCAAGCGGTGGTGGGCAAATTTAAGGAATGGTTCCAACAGCAGCAATCTGTTAGTAATTATGTATTTGAGACGCAACGGAAAGCGGCGATCGGTTACTATCATCTGTCATTAGATAACGCTCGTCAAATCCATCAAGCTGAATTAACAGTTCATCCAGCATACACTTGGCTCTACCCAGAGCTAATGGCTCAACTGGCGAGATCGTGCCAATATCTGCCGTCTCAGCCACTCCAATTAGTTTCTGCTGACTACCAACCAGAACGTGAAGAATACTTCCAACAAATCGGTGCAGTGCGTGTCAAGCATAGTCTATTAATGTCTCGTTCTGTCTGGCATAAGCTCCGCGAAGCCAAACACCTCTCCCTCGAAAACCTCCAACTTGCCGAGATGCTTCAAAGTCTCCAACCTTCTCGCCAGCCTCTACCCAACCGGATTGATAAAAATGAGCCGGAAGATTTGAGTTAGTCGTTGAGATATTGTTGCGCCCCAGATCGTTGAAGCTGATAGAATAGAATGTGACTTATTAGAATAAATACCAAACCGATGATTGTCGCACTGCTGTATTTAATTTTGAGTGGGACTTACCTGTTAGTAATTCCTGGAGCATTATACTTATACCTCAAACAGCGATGGTATGTAGCTAGTTCGATCGAACGAGTATTCATGTACTTCCTGGTATTTTTCTTCTTCCCTGGATTGTTATTACTGGCACCGTTTCTGAATTTTCGTCCCAAACGCCGCGAAGAGGTTCAGATCTAGCTAATGCGGAGAATTGATGTCATTTTCATTGGTATTGTCGTCTTTGCGATCGGTGGTGCTGGCTATCTAGGATTAACGTTTGTTGGAGTAGACAATATTAATGCTGGGATTTGGAGTCAACTATTATTAGTCGGCATCATTCTGGCGTGGTCATTTAGCTACATATTTCGGGTAGCGACAAAAAAAATGACTTATACTCAGCAGCTTAAAGAATACGAAGAAGCTGTCTTACAAAAACGCCTAGACGAACTCACCCCCGAACAATTAGCCAAGCTACAAGCCGAGATCGAGCAAGAACGAACAGAAAGTAGCAATTCGTAATTATTGTCGGCAATAAATTAGCCCATTTATCAGTTATAACCCGATCGGGTTCTCCTCCCCATCCCTCTCCCCTATCCCCTATCCCCTAATTTGATGCTTTCCGTTTCTAGTTGCTTTAAGTCTTTACGCGATCGTGGACAGTGTGCTTTAATTCCGTTTATCACTGCTGGCGATCCGGACTTGGCAACTACGGCTGAAGCTCTCAAAAGGCTGGATGCAGCAGGCGCAGATTTAATCGAGCTAGGCGTTCCCTATTCCGATCCCTTGGCGGATGGTCCCGTGATTCAGGCTGCTGCTACCCGTGCATTGGCTCGAGGAGTTAAGCTAAATGATGTCATCCAAATGGTGGCGCAGGTAAGTCCGCAGCTCAAAGCACCGATTATTTTATTTACTTATTACAATCCTATTCTCAATCTGGGAATTCGTAACTTCTTAACCCAGATTGCTGCGGCTGGAGTCAAAGGTTTAGTAGTACCGGATCTCCCGCTAGAGGAAGCCGAAGAGTTATTGGTACCTGCGGCGGAGATCGGCATCGAAGTTATCCTCCTGGTTGCGCCGACTAGCTCTCAGGATCGGATTGTGGCGATCGCCGCTAAGTCTCAAGGCTTTATTTATTTGGTGAGTGTTACTGGTGTAACTGGTGTGAGATCTGGCTTGGATCGCCGGGTGGAAGATATCTTGGTAAATCTGCGGAGTGTCACTGATAAACCGATCGCCATCGGGTTTGGGATCGCGGCACCAGAACACGCTCAACAGGTGCGAAAATGGGGCGCAGATGGGGCAATTGTCGGTAGTGCAATGGTAAAGCGGTTAGCTGAAGGAACGCCTGAAGAGGGGCTAGATTCGATCGACCAATTTTGTCGGAGTTTGAAAGCGGCGATTTGCTAACTTTGGCGTTGAGGATAGCGATTGAGTTGTAGTTATGTTAAGGATCGTGATGAGTCACCAGCACTAATTTAATAAAGTTAGGTAAAATTAAGGTTTAGCTGAAGTGGGTAGACGCTCGTGCTCGAACTAACTAGTATTGTCGAATTTTCTCGATCTCATTGTATTGGAATTTGTGCTGTTTTAGTCCCAACTAATTTAGGTTTGGCTAGTGCCACAATGGTGTTAGTAGGATTGAATCGATCGGCTCGGGCGATCTACATTACTGTGGCTCTATCCGTATTGCCAGCGACGATCTTATTATTACATGTTGCTACTTGGTGGGCGATCGGTGTAGTAATGTTACCGACATTTATTTTGCCTGTATTGGCAACGACTTGTTTAGTTATTCAGGCTTATGCTCTCATCAATCCTCAGCAACTGAGAAATTCATTGATAGCGACATCAAAATTTTATGTGGCTAAATATCAGCAGTTAATAGCTAATTAATCGGATTGATTACTGAGATTAGTTCTCAAAATCGAGGTAAATTGCAAGTCATTCTCATTAGAAAAAATAACATTGGTGTCCCAATTGCGATCGGTTGAGAATCGATAGATGTCGCTGAGGAGTAAATGTTGATGGTGCGGTTAATTAAGATTAACAGCAGATGATTTTGCAATTATAAAAACTTGCTAAAATAGGATTGATGACTTACTATCTCTATCTATATAACTTGTTTCGATCCGATCGCAAAAATCATGCTCAAGCGTCGCTCTTTTCTTAGCTATTTTAGTATCGGTTGGTTAGTTAGTTGCTTCCCTGTGGCATTAGCAGCTTGCGCTCCCAAATCCGATCCCAATGCCCAGGCTCCAACCACAGGCGATAAAGGAACGACCAAACCAGCCGCCACCAAAACGACTGAAGGTTTTACAGTTGTAGGTTCTGTTGCCGCGCTCGATAAAGCTGGATATTTGCAGACAAAAGAAGTCGCAGTTGCCAGAGATCCAGCAAATCCAAAACAACTACTTGCTGTAAATCCTAAATGTACTCATCAAGGTTGTGATGTGAAATGGGCAGTGGGGGAAAAGAAATATGAGTGTCCCTGTCACGATTCAGATTTTGCGGCTGATGGTAAAGTCCTCAAAGGTCCTGCGACAACATCTTTAGCAACTTATCCCGTCAAGATTGTTGGCACTCAAGTGCTAGTGAAAGTTTAGCGATCCGTAACTAAAAGCAGTATCTTGATGAATTTCCAAACTGCACGTCCGTACACATATCTGTCGATGGCGGCAGCACTGATGACGATCGCGTTAAAAACTGGAGCCTATTTTCTGACTGGCTCGGTGGGGCTACTCTCTGATGCGTTGGAATCTGGGATCAATCTGGTGGCTGCGCTAGCAGCATTTTGGGCACTATCTTTTGCCCATGCCCCCGCCGATGAAGATCATCCCTTCGGGCATGATAAGGCGGAATATTTCTCCAGCGGGTTGGAGAGCATTTTGATTATCATTACAGCGATCGGGATTGCGGTGGTAGCTTGGCCGAGATTATTTTCGCCCCAACCGATCGAACAAATCGGCTTGGGACTATTTCTATCATTAATTGCTACCGTTATCAATGGTGGCGTAGCCTGGACACTACTACGGGCAGGGCGCAGACTGCGATCGATTACCTTGCGGACAGATGCCCATCATCTCCTCACAGATGTCTGGACTTCAGTGGGAATTACTGTCGGAATTTTTAGTGTCAAACTCACAGGCTTGCTCATTCTCGATCCTTTAATTGCCCTACTTGTGGCTGTGAGTATCCTCTTCTCAGGGATACGGATGCTGCGAGAAACAGGTGCTGGGCTGCTCGATACGGCATTACCAAGCGAAGATCGCGATCTGATTATGAATATCTTTGGTATTTATGAAGCCCAAGGTATCCACTTCCACGCGCTGAGAACGCGAGGATCGGGTTCGCGCAGATTTGCGACTTTTCATGTCTTGGTACCAGGAGATTGGACTGTACAGCAGGGACATGATTTGTGTGAGGACATAGAGGAGGCGATCGTTCAGGCTTTACCAGGCACTAATGTGGTGTCTCATATGGAACCACTCGAAGATCCTAAATCTTGGACGGATTTGGAACTCGATCGCACATTCGAGTCACCACATTCCTGATGAGCCACGATTTCAATCGTTGGCGTAGCCTCTCCGCTTGGAGACACTCACGTTAAATAGATAGCGATATCGTAAGATGTCAGTTGTCACTAGGGTGGGGACTCGATCGGGTCTTGTTGCCTCAAACCGAACTATTGTGGACGGATATTACGTTGTTAGAATAATGAGAGCTGACTTAATACTTCGTTACAATATAAATAATCGAGGCAATAAATACTCGTAGACTTAGATTTAGAGGTCGCTGTGATGAATGGAAATATCCGTGTTGGTTCCCTATTTGGCATCCCTTTTTACGTTAACCCCTCGTGGTTCCTGGTATTAGGGTTGGTGACATGGAGTTATGGAAGTGGTTTAGCCCAGCAGTTTCCCAATTTGCCAGGTAATAGCCCATTAATATTAGGGCTAGTTACTGCCTTGCTATTATTTAGTTCCGTACTCGCACACGAGCTGGGACATAGCTTTGTTGCCATTAAACAAGGCATTAAGGTAGATTCGATTACGCTGTTCATCTTCGGCGGACTTGCCAGCCTAGAAAAAGAATCTGACAGCCCAGCAGCAGCATTTTGGGTCGCGATCGCCGGACCTGCGGTTAGCTTAGTATTATTTGGTATTCTCACCACACTTGGCTTTGCAGCTCATCTCACTGGCCCAGTAGCGGCAATTACCGCAGTCTTAGCCGCCATTAATTTATCGCTAGGTTTATTCAACCTGATTCCTGGCTTACCCCTCGATGGTGGTAATATCCTCAAAGCGATCGTCTGGAAAGTGACAGGCAATCAATACAAAGGTGTCAAAATTGCTAGCATCGTCGGTCAAGGTTTTGGCTGGGTAGCGATCGCATCTGGGCTATTACCAATAGTATTGAATGGTAGTTTTGATAACGTCTGGAACCTGCTCATCGGTTCGTTCTTACTCCAAAATGCTGGTAAATCCGCTCAGTATGCCAGAGTCCAAGAGCGTTTGACAGGATTGACTGTAGCTGATGCGGTTACGCCCAATAGTCCGATGATCCATGAGGATATCACCCTGCGCGAATTTGTAGACCAACGCACCCTCACTGGTAGCAACTGGCAAAAGTTTCTCGTTACCAATGAGTCTGGGCACTTAGTCGGCGAACTAGCACTAGATGCACTCAAAGATGTCCGATCCGATCGATGGGCACATACAGCAGTCAGCGAAATCATGCAATCGATCGAGCCATCGACAATTATCATCAGCGATCGACCATTATTGCAAGCGATCGAGCAATTAGAATCCAAAAAAGTTACTACTTTGAGCGTTACTAATCATGATGGTGTCTTGCTTGGGCTGCTAGAAAAAGCTGCGGTGATTAATCTCATCCACCGTGAACCTCAGGTTAATCCTGCGTAGTGACATTCGAGATTAGCACATAGCAAAAATGACAGGACACCCCGACAAATTAATCTGTCGGGGTGCCCTTTTTTGTACCTTCGATCGATCTAGATGTTTGACTAGTTTAGTTGTCGTGGTAGTGTAAATGAATTGCGATCGTCTGCAAGTAATATTTAGCTATCTATACGATGCCATGCAACCAAAATTTGTCCCTGTAATTCTTGCTGGTGGTAAAGGTGAGCGGTTTTGGCCCCTCAGCCGCAAACATCGTCCCAAACAGTTTCTCTGTCTCGATGGTAGCGGTGAAAGTCTGATCCAAGCTACTGCTAACCGATTGCTGCCGATCGTCGGCGGTTGGGAGGATATTTGGGTGATTACCTCAAAACTGCTGGAGACAGGCGTTCAGGAGCAATTACCCAGCCTTCCAGCGGACAATTTACTAGCAGAACCAGAGGGCAGAGATACGGCGGCGGCGGTGGCATGGGCGAGTTTGGAAGTCGCCAAACGGTATGGAGATGATGTAATCATCGGCTTTTTCCCCGCAGATGCTTGGATTGGCGATGTTGAGGCTTTTGCTAGGACGATCGGTTCGGCGGTAGAATTGGCACATAATCAAGGTGCGATCGTCACATTGGGAATTACGCCAACTTTTCCTTCCACTGGTTATGGTTATATTCAGCAGGGAGCAGTTAGTAGCCAGGAGCGCGGGTTAAAGACTTATCAAGCCCTTCGATTTACCGAGAAGCCAGATCTAGCAACCGCTAAAGATTTTATTGCTAGTGGCGATTATACCTGGAATAGTGGGATATTTATTTTCACGGCTAAGACGGCGATCGCTGAACTCCAGATTTATGCCCCAGAACTGATGCAGCTTCTGATCGACAAAGGTGTCAGTATTTATCCCACCCTCCCCAAGATCAGTATCGATTACGCCTTGATGGAAAAAACCAAATTAACCCATGTAATTCCTGCCGATTTTGGTTGGGATGACTTAGGCGATTGGAATGCGATCGAACGGCTGCTCAAAGGCGATAGTATTAATGTCGAATTAGCCAATCATGTCTGTATCGATACCCAAGGATCGGTGCTATACGCTAGCAACCCCGATGAAGTGGTAGTCACGATCGGCTTAGAAGATGTGGTAGTCGTCCGCGATGGTGATGTTACGCTGATTGTCGCCAAAGATCGCACTCAGGAAATCAAAGAGGTATTGGGTAAAATCAAGGAGAATCGAGAACTCGATCGATTACTTTAAATTTGACCGCAGGACGTATTTTCTAGATACAGCCTACCATTTTTAGATTAATCCCTGGTCATTCATGTGAAAGATAGTAATAATCTAACCTGTAACGCGATGCTCCAAGCAGAGGCTCCACTGAAGAACAGTAATTTAGAGAAGCTAACTTAGATTGAGTTGTACAATATAGTTGTACAACTCAATTAATAATCATGGCAGATCGAGAGATTACTTACTCCCATGCACGATCGCACCTAGCCGAATTACTCACCCGAGTCAGCGAAGGAAAAGAGATTATTACGATTACCAGTCGCAATCGGGGTGATGTCGCCCTCATTTCAGCAGACGAACTATCGAGTCTATTAGAGTCAGTATATCTGCTACGAAGCCCTGCTAATGCCAAACGGTTATTTAGTGCTTTAGAATGGGCAAAATCCACCCAATCCTCACCGCAAACTTTGGCACAGTTACGGGAGGAATTAGCGATTCCGCAAGTCTAAAAATACCAATAGTGCCGATGAAGAGTCAGTACAGCCGATAGTTATTGGATTTGCACCTTTATTCAGTCCAGAGTTCAAAGTA
Source organism: Chamaesiphon sp. (assembly GCA_026785875.1). Lineage (GTDB taxonomy): Bacteria > Cyanobacteriota > Cyanobacteriia > Cyanobacteriales > Chamaesiphonaceae > Chamaesiphon. The sequence goes on from JAJAZF010000090.1 coordinate 8,940, forward strand.
GATCTGCGGTGGTGGTATCGATACGAACCAAAGAAAGCAGATCGAATTATGGATTTGCTTGCCGATATTTTGGATGGCGATCCTTTTACAGGTATCGGTAAACCAGAACCTCTAAAATATGTTGCGCCGAATACTTGGTCTAGACGCATCGATCTAGAGCATCGCCTAGTATATCAAATTGATGGCAACCGGATTATTTTTCTTCAAGCTCGTTACCATTATGAAGAATAATTTATGCGGTACCTTTGAATAATCCTTGGGGACGAAATAGCAGAGTTAATACCATCAAAATTAGGGCGATCGCGAGTTTATATTGAGAACCAACAATCGGGACGGAAACTTCTTGGGCGATGCCAATAATAAAGGCTCCAGCGATCGCTCCATAAGGATTCCCAATCCCGCCTAATGTCACAGCGGCGAACATTGGCATAATCAGAAACCAACCCATATCAGGACGAACATTGGTCACTAATCCATACATTTGACCGCCCAATCCGGTCAAACTAGCAGAAATAATCCACGTCCAAAGTACAACTTGTTCGACATTAATTCCCGTCACACGGGCGAGATCGATATCGTCAGCTACCGCCCGCATTGCTTTACCAATTTTGGTATTTTGGAGGAGAAAATGTAGCCCAGCGATCGCGACTATTGCCAAGCCGAGCACGACTAGATTATAGAACTTAATCTTGATCCCGAATAGATCGATCGCTTCACTGACAGGTAGATTATAACGCTTGGCATCGCTACCCCAGACTAGGAGTATTCCGTTGCGGATAAATAAGGCTAACCCGATCGAAATAATCACCAACGTCGTCGATGTGGCGCGGACGCGACGCATTCGTTTCCACAAAATCGCTTCAGCTAGCAGTGCCATACCTACAGTTGCCACAATGCCTACCAGCATCGATACCCAGATATTATTCAACACTGGAATCGGACTCATATTCAGCATCCAAGCGATAAATGCCCCAAAAGTCATAAAGTCCCCGTGAGCAAAGTTTGACAGCCGCAAAATGCCATACGTCAGGGTCAAACCAACTGCGCCTAGGGCGATAATACTACCTAGGGCAATGCCATTTACAATTAATTGGGGGTCCATATTCTATCTAGTATCGCTGGGAAGATCTTATCTTAACAGTTGACTGTCAACTGTTTAAGGTGCCGAACCATGACAGATGCGATCGTCCCACCAGATATTATTGGTACCCGATCGAGTACCATAGCTAGGTGTAATTCCATAAGTACTTCCCTGAGCATTGCCTACCACTGACGCGATCGAACTATAGAGCTTGGTGAGATTGAAACAACGCGGATCGCAGTGTCCCGCTGGATCGAAGGTATCGAGTGTGAAGTGAGTAGTCATCTGGGGAAATTTGCCAGCAGCTAGAGCCGCACGGAGATACAAAGCCGTAGCCGAAGTATACTGAGTTTCTGAGTAAGCAGGATTGGGAAGTGTGGCAATATTTGGGTTGCTAGCACTACAGGTATTTTGATTACCGCGCTCGGAACGCACACCGACTTGAACGATTTCCGCAGCTACAGTCGATTTGACGCGAGTATTGCGGATATTAAAATAGTTGCTCAAGGGCGCACAAGCACTGCGGAGAGCCTCCTCTTGGTTGGGAATGGCTACAGATCGATCGCCGCCATTAAAGCGGGTACAAATCGATTCTACCGACCAGGTAGCGGTAGTGTAGATGCGTCCACTGGCTGCGGCTAATTTTCCCCTGGCTTCAGTTTGTTCTGTGGCAATTTCACTCCAACTCAAGCCGAGATTGGCGAGTGCGGTATCGAGAGCTTGACGACGAGCATTATCATTAGTCGATCGCCAAGCCTGTCGAAATAGTCGCTCTCGTTCTGGCTTCACTAATATATCACTAGCTTTTTCAAACTCAGTCGTTGTCGGTCTGCGGGCTTCGTAAAAATTAGGACGTGCTAGAACTGTGGTATTTTCGCGTGGTAGAAAAGCGTTGACACCCAATCCTAGCGGACCTCGCCCGATCTGGCGTTCGCGATCGAGTGTACTCGGAGACATCAATACTGAAGTGTCGTGTAAAATAAATCGAGTATCTGTCAGCGCATTGACAAGCGCATTAGTACTGACATTACGACTGCGGAGATAGGCGGAGATGTTATCCCGCTCTGGTGGTGAAATTAGCCGATTAGTATGATTTGTCGGAAATTGTGGTGAACTAGGAATTGGGGTGGGGCTGGGAATAGACGGTTTAATGTCGCTAGGAAGTGTATTTTTTGGAAGGGGGACGGGAATCGGTAATTGTGATTCTGCTGGGGTGGGAGTTTGGGTAGGTACTGGGATTGGTGTCGGGGTAGTCAAGCCTGGGGAAGTAATTCTTTGAGCGATCGTCTGAGTCGAAAATGCTACCGAACGTGAATTAATGGCGATAACGGCAATAATAGGTGTTAGAAATAATACTATAAGTGGAAAGATACGCTTAAAGAATAAACTAAATATAGGCATGGAGTCAGAGGCTAATTAACTATCTCAATATGAACTAATCTCGCTCTATTTAGTTCCATTCTAAATTTATATATGTCACAATTTTATTAGATTATATATTTTAAGCTGCCACTTTTAATTTTGAAAAAAGCTATGCTATCGACGATCGCTACTCCCACACCATTGCTACTAGATCGATATCAACAAGTTCGGCAAGTCAGCGAAAAAATTTGTCAACCGTTAGCGATCGAAGACTACACCATCCAAAGTATGCCCGATGTGAGTCCACCTAAATGGCATTTAGCACATACTACCTGGTTTTTTGAAACTTTTCTACTCCTACCATATTTACCAGGATATACAGTCTTTCATCCCCAATTTGGTTATCTATTCAACTCTTACTATGAAGCCGTTGGCGCACGTCATCCTCGTCATCAACGGGGAATGCTTTCTCGTCCGACAGTAGCAGAAGTTTATCTGTATCGCGCTCATGTCGATCGAGCCATGATGGAATTACTGTCCATAGTCGAACATCCCGAATTAGCCGATCTCCTCATCTTAGGATTACACCACGAACAACAACATCAAGAACTACTACTTACCGATATCAAACATATATTAGCACTCAATCCTCTTCATCCTATCTATCGCGACGATCTACATCCTACTACTTTCACAGATAGCACTTTTCAATGGCTAAAATATTCAGGTGGCTTGTATAGTATCGGTCATCAAGGTGATGAATTCGCCTTTGATAATGAATCTCCTCGCCATCAAACATATCTACAAGACTACAAATTAGGTAATCGTTTAGTTACCAATGGTGAATACCTAGAATTTATCCAAACTGGTGGCTATCAAGAAGCTAAATATTGGCTAGCTGAAGGCTGGGCGACCGTACAAGCTCATCAATGGCGATCGCCATTATATTGGGAACTAATCGATAATGACTGGTACGTCATGACACTAGGTGGATTGCAACGAGTCGATGAACGAAATCCAGTTTGTCACGTTAGTTTCTATGAGGCTGATGCTTATGCTACTTGGAAAGGAAAGCGACTCCCTACGGAAGCTGAATGGGAAATTGCCACGATCGATCTGCCCCAAATTGGTAATTTTCTAGCTAGTGATTATTTAGATCCTACACCTGCGAATAATCTTCATCATCAGTTTTTTGGGGATGTCTGGGAATGGACACAAAGTGCTTATTTACCCTATCCTGGTTTTCAAATTGCTGACGGTGCGATCGGTGAATATAACGGTAAGTTTATGTGCAATCAAATGGTATTGCGCGGCGGTTCATGCGTTACTTCTGCGGATCATATTCGTCCCACTTACCGCAACTTTTTTCCACCCTCTACCCGCTGGCAATTCTCTGGAATTCGCCTAGCAAGTTA
>JAJAZF010000091.1 GCA_026785875.1 Chamaesiphon sp.
CAAGGAGGTTAGGACATCGATTGTAGGGGTGGGTGCTTGGTGCGTTTCCATGGTCAACTGGGCGGGTCCCCCGACCAGTGGGGGACCCGACCGGAACGCATCCGCTTTATGCTAGAAATTCCGGCACTGCACCGATAGCTTTAGAACAAAACCCACCCCAACCGCCAAGGCAATCGATCTCGTTTTTCTGATGTCCTAATGACCTTGGCGGTTGCTATAGATCATAAAAAAAGCCTCCCCATGTGGGGAGGCTTTGCGCTCTAAAAGACTACTAAACTAATTTGAGATCGGGATAGTAGGCGAGGATATCATCTGTAGTCAGTGCGTCACCATTTGCTTGAGGTGTCCAGATGGCTTCGATGGCGACAATCGCACTTGCATCGAGACTACCGAGAGTTTGGAGAGCTTGACGCAGATCGCTCTCACCATTGATTTTTGGCAATTCGAGCGATCGAGTTGCAGCAACTAATAGAGTTACAATGATGTATTCGGCGCGTTCTTGCTCTGCTGTGGCTAGTTCGCCAGTAGAGTTGAGCACAGCATTAGTGTCAGCCTGGCGGAGTTGGTTGTTGACATTACTCAGAGTTTCGGTTGTAAATTTGCCACGCTCGTTGAGGGACAATTGATTGAAGACAGCTTCAGCTCGATCGAGTTTGGTTTGTTGAGTACTAGTCTTACCATACGTCCAGTATTCAGGGTGACGTAGTAGTTCGAGGCTGGTTTCTTGGAGTAGGTGCATTCTGCCTGTTGCTGTATCAGCATTGACAGTTTCCGCCAGTTGGTCTAATTTAGACTGAACGCTACGGGCATCAGCTAATAAACCGACTTGAATTTCGGCAATCGACACTTGAGGATTGTAAACATCACCACCTTCAAGACTATCGCCACCAGCTACCCGTCGGAAAGTATTGAGTAAAAATCCACCCACCGCAACCATAATCAACAGCGAGAATAAACCTCCGCCGCCGCCACCACCGATGAATGGGAGAAAGAAGAACGGTGAGAAGCCGCCACCTGGATAATATCCACCGCCACGACCACCGTAAGAACCACCACTAGGGCTACTATATCCCCGACTAGGAGCACGGAATGAGCCACCCCCAATTCGTCCGCCACTTCGTGCTGCAAGAGCATCTCCAGTCTGCGACATCACGAGAGTTAGGACTAGTCCGACTGCTACGAGGGACTTGACCAAGGGTTTAATGAGAGCGAGCAGTTTTTCGAGCATAACCACCTGTATAAAATCTTATTTATTCTTTTAATGTAACGACTTTGACAATTGAAAGCTGTTAGTTATCGAATATCTTCAATTTTAACTTAGGCAACTGGGAGGGAGAAATGTTGCCAGATGTAGAGATAACCGACAAACTACCCAACTTGCACCGCTTACGGTTGTGGCTGGGAGCCAAAGTCCTCTGAAGAGGACTGCGAGATTCCACATGACAACTGTCAACTGTTTAATAGCTATCATCATCAACATGAGCATGAACCGTCAACTCATGATTGACTTGATTGAGTCGATCGGATATTGTCTTGCGCCACTCTAAACTAATTTCGGGATCGGCTAGTACTTCCTGTGCTGATTGACGGTATGCAGCACTAGTAGTCGCATCGACTCGATCGATAAACTCAAGATTATTATAAACAGTCTGGGGTGAAAGTTGCATGGTATTTAACTCGATTTGGTTGTTAATCGATCGATTAATAGTCACGATCGATCCGACGGCTAGTTTCAATAAAAGCATCTCAACGCAAGCAGGGATAGTCACTCAACCACATATTGAGATCGGAATTAATTCTTCAAATTTGGTACGAGTAATCGGAACCAGCATGGTTATTTATTGTTTTTAGTGGTTATTGTTGGATCTCGACACTAATGGTTAGAGAATTTTTTCTAGTCCATATACTAAAGATTTTAGCCCCAAAATCTTGCGAATGGCGAGGAGAACTCCTGGCATATAGCAAGAGCGATTGGTAGTGTCGTGGCGGAGCAGATAGATTTCACCTGGAGCACCAAAGATAATCTCTTGATGGGCGATGTAGCCAGGGAGCCGGATGCTATGAATGCGGATATTTTCGTCGGCGATGGCACCTCTAGCACCCGCGATCTTTTCGGATTCGGTGACACTGGGTGGGTTGAAGGTTTTGCCGAGTTCGCCGAGTAGTTGAGCGGTTTGGATGGCGGTACCACTGGGGGCATCGGCTTTTTGATTGTGGTGGAGTTCGATGATTTCGACGTGTTCAAAAAATTTGGCAGCTTGAATTGCTGCTTGCTGCATTAAGATTACGCCGATCGAGAAATTGGGGATAATTAGACAGCCAGTACTCGCTTTGTCGGCAAATTCAGCCAATTCTTGAATCTGAGTGGTACTCAATCCAGTGGTACCGACAACCGGACGCACGCCATAAGCGATCGCCGATCGGACGTTTTCATAGATACTATCAGG
>JAJAZF010000092.1 GCA_026785875.1 Chamaesiphon sp.
CCGGTGTTTTTACAAAAAAAACACTGTCCCCCTGCCCCGCCCCCCCGCGCGGCTCGGGGGGTGTTCCCCCCGGTCCCCCCCTACCTCCTCTTCCTTTTAGGTAGAGGATTGGAGTAATGAATAGTCTGATTTTAATTTCTCCCTAAAAGGGAGAGGCTTTAAACCAATTCTTTTCGGTAAAAACGATCTCCACCGCCAAGATGAGCCAAAGCTTACTGTCAACTGTCAACTGTCAACTGTCAACTGTTCCGAGCTTTGGCTCTTGCCAATCTCCCAGTTTCCCCGTCTTGCCGACCCTCTCTGCTATAATTTCTGCACGGTGGGACTAGCCACTACTCCCCAAATAGGGGACAATATCGATCGCATACAAGTGGATAAAACAAACTAATGGTTCAAGAGAGAACTTTACCCGCATTTGAGCCAAAGTCGGGAGAAATCACCAAAGCAGAAGGCTTGATGTTGTACCGCGATACGATCCTCGGTCGCTTCTTTGAGGATAAGTGTGCGGAGATGTACTATCGGGGCAAAATGTTTGGTTTTGTCCATCTGTATAACGGCCAAGAAGCTGTATCTTCAGGTGTGATCAAAGCGATGCGTCCTGGACAAGACTATGTTTCTAGTACTTATCGAGATCACGTTCACGCACTCAGTGCTGGCGTACCTCCCCGCGAGGTGATGGCTGAGTTATTTGGGAAGGAGACAGGCTGTAGCAAAGGGCGCGGTGGCTCGATGCACATGTTCTCCAAAGAGCATCGTTTATTGGGCGGTTATGCGTTTGTGGCGGAAGGAATTCCGGTTGCCACGGGGGCTGCTTTTGCCAGTAAGTATCGGCGCGAAGCTCTGGGCGAAGCTAGTTCGGATTTGGTATCTGCTTGTTTCTTTGGAGATGGGGCAGCCAATAATGGGCAGTTCTTTGAGTGTCTGAATATGGCTGCTTTGTGGAAGTTGCCGATGATTTATGTCGTCGAAAACAATAAATGGGCGATCGGCATGTCTCACGAACGCGCTACATCCGTGCCAGAGATTTACACCAAGGGTGCTGCCTTTGGGATGCACGGGGTGCAAGTCGATGGGATGGATGTATTAGCTGTCTATAGCGTCGCTAAAGAGGCGGTAGCTCGCGCTCGGGCTGGGGAAGGGCCAACTCTAATTGAAGCCCTGACGTACCGTTTTCGCGGTCACTCTTTAGCAGATCCCGACGAACTCAGACCTAAGGAGGAAAAAGAGTATTGGTTCGCCCGCGATCCAATCAAAAAGTTGGCAACCTATTTGCTCGCTGAAGGATTAGTCACAGGTGATGAGCTAGCAGCACTCGATCGCGAAATTCAAGATTTAATTGATGATTCGGTTGAGTTTGCTGAAAATAGCCCCGAACCCGATCCTAGCGAACTTCGTCGCTATATTTTTGCTGAAGATTAGTTAGCAGTTGATAGTTGATAGCGAAAAGTGCGGTCTTGGGGTTTCCCAACTGGGCGGGAGACAAAGGCCTGACAAGTAGAGCACCTTTTCAAGACAGTTGATAGTTGCAACCATGTTGAGTAAACCTCGATCTGGTTGCAACGATCGGCACATTTAAGTAAAATGTCAAATATTCATCGATCGTTTAAACTTAATTTATTACTGTTGTGATTATAAAATTGAAATAAAAATAGATCGAAATCAAAAATATTGTTTATTGCAAATTCGGGTAATTAACTGGATTTGATCTATGTACAAAAAACTATCACTTTCGTTGCTATTACTATCTAGTAGTTGGACATCACCGCTCGAAAGAGCCGCACAGAGCCAGCCATTGGCAACAATACCCAACCTGACGACAGTGATGCAGACAGAAAGGGTGGAAATCCATAATGATTGGAATGGATACTCAGATATTACCCCAATTTTACGACATTATAAATTACGAATAAAACAACAAAAATTGGTGGGTCATGCTCATGTTGCCGTGGGTGGTTATGGTGCAGCGGGAGTTCATCAGCAGCAAACAACTAGCGTAAAAATTCCGGCGGCTGTGACTACCAAATTTTTAGCTGCATTAGCAAAAACTCCACTTCAAGTTGGAATCTATCAACCAAAGATCGAGCGAACTGAGGACTATCCATCGATTAAGATTAAACTAGAAAGCGATCGCCAACAAGTTATTTTTAGTTCTCAATCTCAAGCAAGTAATTATGTACCTTGGAAAGTAACTGTTACCCAGGCAAATAAAACCACAGCATATATTAGCGATTCAGATCTTCCGGCTCAAGCTCTTCAAATCCTAAACCCCTATATCGATCGCGCTGGAATAGATCGAATTATCCAACGGCGGCGACAGAGAAATAAATAATAATTCTGGTTCGTAATTGTCGCCGCAAATACTCAGTCCCAAAAATAGTCCAGAGCAAATTTCGGTAATTTGTTACATTTACCCACACTAGTCCATAAAATAGTACGATGAGCAATGAGGAATCAAGACCACCGGAACTAAATCATCGTCGAGACAATCGTTAACCCCAAGCCTCAAGGTTAAATCATAGTTTCGAGCCGCCGTAATTTTGAGAGATCGCATCGTATGCTACCAATTGCCCCAGATACTCTATTGCAGCAACGTTACCGTATCCTCAACATCTTGGAAGAGGGAGAATTAGGGCGGACATATTTGGCGATCGATTGCGGTCGTGCTGATGCCTACTGTACGCTAGAAGAACTGATTCCATTGCAATTTTCTAGCACAGTAGCCACAGCCAAGGAATTTTTCAAACAGGAAGTTACTCTTTTATATCAGCTCCAGCATCCTCAGATTCCCCACTTCTGGACGACCTTTGAAGAGCAAAATCGGCTGTTTTTAGTGCGAGATTACACTGCTGGGAAAACTTACGGACATCTTTTAGAAGAACGGCGCGATTTGGGGCGGGTATTTAGTGAAGTTGAAGTCCGGCAATTGTTATTGCAAATCCTACCAGTAATCGGCTACGTCCACAGCAAGGGGATCTTCCATCGCGATATCTCGCCAGAACAGATCGTCCACCGCGATAGTGACGGCTTACCAGTCCTGATCGACTTTGGTGTCGTCCGCGAGTTTGCACACAAATTGCAAGCCACTCCAGCCAGTCAGCAGGTGACAATCGGACAACGTGGCTATGCTCCTGCCGAACAAATCCACAGCCGGCAGATTTATCCCAATAGCGATCTCTACGCGCTGGCTGTGACAGCGATCGTCTTATTGACTGGCAAAGAACCCAGTGCCCTATTTGATGGCGATCGGCTAAACTGGGACTGGCGCAAATGGACGCAGATCGACGATCGCTTCGCCCATGTCTTGGGAAAGATGTTGAATATCAGCCCTAACGATCGCTATCAGTCCGCCATTGAAGTAGAACGAGATCTTCAATCTCTAGACATCCCCAATCCCCAACTACCGAGCGGAATTAACCCCAATCGCCTATCTACACTACCAACTATGGTGGCAGGTAGTAAGAGTACATCCCCGGCAACCAATCGCGTTCAAACGGCAATTACCCCCATCAACCCCAGATCGATTTGGGAACAGCCTCAAGTATTTATTCCCCTTTGTGTGCTGGTTTCCCTCTTAGCTGGTGTTGGCGGATGGTGGGGAGTTACTCAATTATTACACCGCCAGTCGCCACCAGTCGCCACTACACCACCCAAACAGATCGAATTTAGTAATCCCACAATTCCGATCGATAGCACCAGCCCCAGCCCGATCGCCAGCGATCTGATTCAACCAGAAATGGATCGATCGATCTTCAAGGAAGGTACAATTGATGCAAGTACGCCGATCAGATATCGGATCGCCGCTTTGGCTGGTCAAAATTTAGATATTGAGTTAGTTCCGAATAATGGTCAAAGTGCAGATCCGACAAATACAAGTATTCCCACCGATCCAGCTAAATCCTCAAGTCCAATCGCGCCAATCGCGCCAATCCCCAGTCAACCACAAGATAACAAGCTTAATAACCCACCCATATCGTTGCCTACCCCAGCCGCAACTCAAGTATTGATGACGGTGCTGTCGCCGACAGGTACGCCGCTCGACGACAAGTCCGAGCGAGTCGTCAGTTGGCGGGGACAAATAGTCACCTCAGGCGACTATACGATCGAGTTACGCCCCATCACAGGTTTGACTGGTAGCGCATTTCCTTACAAACTGAGCGTTACTCAAGTAGCTGTTACTTCACCCTTACCCAGCTCCATCCCCTCAGCGGAACCTATTCTACCACCTGGCGTTCCCATCCCGATCGGTGGGAATGGGGTCAATCCCATTCCTGCTAACCCGAACCCAAATCAGCCCAGCAATATCCCTGGCTCACCTTTACCAGTGCCGATCGAGGTACCGACAACTCGCCCCAGCCCAACACCGAGCGAATCAGAACGTCCCGCTCGGCGCACCAGAAGACGCAACCGCCAGCAGGTATCACCCAGTCCCGAAGTCAGGAAACGCAATCGGGTAAATTCAACTGATAAAACAACTCCTACCTCGCGTCGCCGTCGCCGTCGGAACACTGAAACACCAGCCACGCCGAGTCCTGCTGTCAGCGAGAATGCGCCCAGCGCGACACCCCAACCAGAACCATCGATCGGCATACCCGTTCCCGCCGCTAAAAACGCACGGCCCGATCGATCGAATGGCGATCGCACATCCCCACGATCCAATAGTGGTACCAACGATCCTGACTAGAACTATCTGTCTTGCACCAATCGATCTAGCCAGTAATATTAGATATATGGTGATGCAAGATGTCAACACTTAGGCTTTGCTCAGTGCAAGCTGTCAACACTTCGACTACGCTCAGTGCGAGCTGTCAACTAATTTAAATGCTTCTAATTACTAGTACCGACACAGATGCGGGTAAGACCGTCCTCACAGCAGCATTAGCGGCTTATGCTAAGAAATATCATCCCCACCAAAATTGGGGGATTCTCAAGCCGATTCAGTGCGGCCCTGGCGATCGCGAGTTTTATAGTAAATTATTCGGGCGATCGGCCCAAGACATCAACCCGATCTATCTTCAAAATCCACTAGCACCACCGATCGCCGCAGCTCTAGCAGGTGTAGATATCGATCTGGCTGTAGCTTGGCAAGCTCTCGAACGGATGCGAAAACAGCATGATTTTGTCTTAGTAGAAGCACTCGGTGGTTTGGGTGCGCCCATCACTGAGGAACTAGTAGTCGCGGATTTAGCTAGAGATTGGCGATTACCAGCAGTATTAGTCGTCCCAGTCAAACTCGGCGCGATCGGGTCAGCCGTCGCAAATGTCGCTCTCGCCAAACAATATAGTGTCCAATTGCGGGGCATCGTCCTTAATTGCACTCAGCCACTATTCACCACAGAAATCGCTAACTTTGCCCCCGCTCAATTGATTCAATCTCTGACTAGCACTCCCGTACTGGGCTGTCTGCCCTATCTCCCAGATCTTGACGATCTCGATCTATTAGCCGCCGCCGCAGCGGATCTAGAATTAGAGATCTTATTGCCAAATCTTGCCGATCTACTCCGCCCCACGGCTCCTGTTCGCCCTTAATAGTTAGAGCAGTAAGGATCTGACGATCGACGCTGTGATTGGAAGGGGGCAATTTTGGTAGTAATAGATTATTACTACCAAAATGTGGTAGCTACGTGCATTAATTTTTGAACATTCACAAAGATCGATCTTCCTGCTAAATCTCAATTAAAATGAGTACGCGAAGATCGAGCTGTTCGTGTCTTCAGCAACCATTCTCTATCAGTGAAGCGGTTGTCAATCCTATCCAGAGTTCCCGATGCGTTTTGACATCATCACCCTATTTCCCGAATTTTTTACTTCCCCGCTCGGCTGTGGCTTAATGAATAAAGCTCTAGCCAAACAAATTGCGGCGGTGCATATTACAAATCCCCGCGATTTTACGATCGATCGACATCATAAGGTTGATGACGAGTCCTATGGAGGCGGTGTGGGGATGGTGATCAAGCCAGAACCGATCTTTGCGGCGGTGGAGTCATTACCCATTTTGCCACGGCGACAGGTACTATTGATGAGTCCTCAGGGCGAAAAGGTCGATCGAGCCTTATTTGAAGAATTACGGCATAATTACGACCAATTGGTGTTGATTTGCGGTCATTATGAAGGGATTGACGAGCGAGTGATGAATATTGTCGATCGAGAAATCTCTTTGGGTGATTTTGTGCTCACTTGTGGCGAAATTCCCGCACTGACGCTGATTAATGGGATTACTCGTTTACTTCCTGGTACTGTTGGTAAAGTAGAATCCATCAAAGCAGATAGTTTTGAAGATGGATTACTCGACTATCCCCACTATACTCGTCCCGCAGAATTTCGCGGTTGGCGAGTTCCCGATGTCTTAATGTCTGGCAATCATGAGAAAATTGCTCAGTGGCGACATCAACAACAACTCGATCGAACTCAGACTAAGCGTCCCGATCTTTATCGGACATGGTTGAATCGGTTGCAAGTTGCAGCGCAAGAGCCAGACTAAGATCTAAGCATGTCTGAATCGATCGAACTACCACAATTATCAATTATCAATTATCAATTATCAATTATCAATTATCAATTATCAATTATCAATTATCAATTATCAATTATCAATTATCAATTAATTTAAAAGCCTCCTCTAAATTAGAGAAGGCTGGTAATTTGTCAGTTAGACTCCGATATCAACAGGAATTTATCGACAATAATTAAAAGATTTAGAACCGGAAACCAGCACCGAGGTTTACAGTGGTGTATGAGTTGTTACTAGTGATTGGCACATTTAAAGCTGCTTTTAACTGAATGGTATCAGTTACATCAAAATCAGCTCCGCCAACGAGTCCAACCGTAGTTGAATTATTAATGCCACCAGTGCCAATAGATACAGCACCACCGAGGAAGGGGGTAATCTGGACTCTGCTCCCCGTGTTGGTGAGATTAAAATCATAAGTGAGTGCACTACCAAAGAAAGTACCACCACTTGGAAAGTAGACAAATGGGCGAGCTGAAACATTATCGCTGACACCAAACTTGGAATCAATTCCAACCGAAGTTTGTCCGCCACCAATTGCCAGCGATGGCCCAATCGTACTTCTACCCATTTGTGCTTGAGCTGGGGTGATTATTCCTAAACCCATAACTGAGGAGCAGAGGACAACTAGTGCAACAATATTCTTTTTCATTTTGAGTTTCTCGGTTTAAGTAGATTAGCTCAACTAACTCCTTGGTGCAGTCTGTTCGATCGAGCAGCATTTCCAAATCCGACGATTGTCTAAGTCAAGCTTCAGGGGTTAATTTTGCCTGGTTACTCAAGATTGACGACGGCGGATTACGGTAAGTTCCAAATTAAGTTTCGCCTACTAACTACTATATACAAGCGATCGAAAGGCTCACCACTATACTTTGGCATAAGCCTATATGAATAGAAAAAAGGGGTTAGGGATTTAAAATCTATTCCCTAGCCCCTCTTCCCCAATCTCGATTTTTTATGCTATGCCCATTCAATCAACCCTAATTCATAAGGATTACTTAAATTGGCATTGTGGGGTAAGACTCGCAGAGACAAGCCTTGCAAGCCGCTGGCAGCGTAAGCGATCTCACTTGTGTACAGACTATTGCCCGCACTGTCCCGACCCTGGTAGGTCATCACAGCGGTATCTGCGTTGATAATTTTGCCATTGGTGTCTACGGCACCTTTGTACAATTCAACTTGGACATCATGGGGTTCCAAACTGCCCAAAGTTATCAGACTCTTAACGGAGATCGATTGATTGACGTTAATGTCTTCTGGTGCAGAAACATCGACGGTATGGATTTTGAGATTGCCCCAATTTTTGAGCATCTTTTCTTTCCAATGCGCGAGAGCTTTACCTGCTTGGTACTCATCACTAGTGACAACTCGGTGACGATCGCTAGCTGGGAAGTAGCCAGTATTGGCATAATCTCGCACCATCCGTGCGGTATTGAAGGTCGGACAATTGAGCCGGATGGCATCTTTCATCTTCGCGATCCATTTACGGGGTAAGCCTTCTTTGTCGCGATCGTAGAAGAGAGGGACGATTTCCTGTTCCAATAGATCGTAGAAGGCATTTGCTTCGACTTCATCTTGGTACTCTTCGTCAGAGTATAATTCCCCATGTCCGATCGGCCAACCAGTCCGCACATAGTCGGCTTCATCCCACCAACCATCGAGGATACTCAAGTTGGGTAAGCCATTCATCGCAGCTTTCATCCCACTGGTACCAGAGGCTTCATGGGGACGACGCGGCGTGTTTAGCCAGATGTCACAACCAGCTACCATGACTCGCGATACATAGATATCGTAGTCAGGAACAAAAACTACCGAGTTCATCCCTTCGGAGCGGGTGAAGTGGACGATATCACGAATTAGGGCTTTACCTGGGAGATCTTTAGGGTGAGCTTTTCCGGCGATGACAAATTGAACTTTCCGTCCTTTATCCCCTACCATGATCTGTTTAATTCGATCGAGATTGCGGAGGAATAATGTCGCCCGCTTGTAGGTAGCAAACCGCCGCGCGAAACCGATTGTCAGTACGCCTGGATCTAATGCTTCTTGAGCGTGGTTGATTTCGCCTAGTGTCGCGCCGCGTTCTTTGAGATGACCGACAATGCGATCGCGGACATAAACGACCATTTCCGATCGACTATGCTCGTGATTGCGCCAGAGTTCATCGTCGGGAATTGCATCAATTTTATTCCAAATCGGGTCTTCGATCGATTTCTCCGACCATTCTGGGCCTAAGTAGCGATCGTATAGTTCCTGAACGGATTTAGCCACACAACTGCGGGCATGAACGCCATTAGTGATCGAAGTAATCGGTACTTCATCAATGGGTACATCCTTCCACATGTTCTGGAACATTTCCCGCGAGACTACACCGTGCAACTTCGCCACACCATTGACAAAGCTCGAAGTTTTCATCGCCAGAGCCGCCATACTAAACGGAGAATTTAGATCTCCAGCATTTTCGCGTCCCAAGCCCATGAATTCATCTTTACCCAACCCGTAGACATCGGCATAATGTCCCACATAGTACATCGTCTTGTCTGGGGGGAACAGATCGAATCCCGCACTAACAGGCGTATGTGTTGTAAAAATCTGGGTAGATTGAGCGACTTGCTTGGCTTCAACAAAGGATAGTTTATCTTTCTGCATCAGTACCCGCATGTGTTCGAGAATCAGGAAGCCTGAGTGTCCTTCATTCATGTGGTAGACGCTGGGCTTGTGTCCCAAAGCTGCCAACGCCCGAAATCCACCGATGCCGAGCATGATTTCCTGATGAATCCGCGTATCTAGATCGCCACCATAGAGGGCATCTGTAATATCTTGGTCGTACGAGCTATTTGGCTCAATATTGGTATCCAATAGGTACAGTGGTACGACACCCACTTGCACGCGCCAAACTCTGGCATAAACCATCCGTCCAGGATACTCGACCGCCACTCGCAACTCGGTGCCATCGGCTTTCCGTTCTAGTTGAACGGGGATATTATGGAAATCGTTAATTGGATAACGTTCCTGTTGCCAGCCTTCGGCATTTAGGTACTGAGCAAAATATCCTTTTTGGTAGAGGAGTCCGACTGCAACTAGGGGTAAACCCAAGTCACTAGCAGATTTTAGATGATCTCCAGCTAGAACGCCCAAGCCACCAGAATAGATCGGTAAACAGTCTACCAACCCAAATTCGGCGCAAAAATATGCAAAGCATTCTTTCCCAGGGGTGCTAGCGCGTTGATGTTTGTACCAACTGCGATCGTTTAGATAGGTTTTTAGTTCTCCCAGTGCCCGTTCCATGTGTGCTAGGAATCCATCATCAGCAGCGACTTCTTGCAATCGAGACTGACTGACTCTAGCTAGTAGTGCGACTGGATTGTGACGAGTGGCTTCCCATAAATCGCGATCGAGTCTTCTAAATAGTTCTTTGATCTCCGTATTCCAGTCCCAATACAGATTATAGGCAAGCTGCCGTAGGGGTTCGAGGGAGGCTGGTAGGGAAGGAGAAACGTTGAATGTACGAATCGGCTGCATTAATAAACTTCCTCGGAAATTATTTCCTCAATCTCTTATTGTGACCTACCGTGGTCGGTCGGTACAATTTTCTCCACAATGTCTTTACAAGTTGGCGGTGTTGCTCCAGCCAAGGGGATCTGTGTGGATCTAGCATCGATCCAGCTCGAATCTAGCCAGTCTAATTCTAGCGAATCATCGTAATTGAGTCTGTCCAAATGGGTACAAATAAGAGAAGACAGTTGTCATTAATTTGGTGATTTCGATCGAGGCAATTAGCACTTTTGTCCGACGAACCCCAGCCAAAATGCCTAAGCTGTACTCAATCCCCCGATTGCCCGAGCAAACAGATTAAAATAATTATCATGCTAAGACACACATCTCTCACCAAGACATACTGTATGAACGTCAGCAAATATTTAGCTGCGGTGATGTTTGTCAGTGCAATCTGGAGTTTGCTAGATGCTCAGTCTCCAGCCCAAGGTTTCAGCCTATTACAAGTAGTAAAACCTCCTCTGGTCAAGTCAGCAGCTCGCTCCCCGCGAATGGCTCAAAATACAGGTATTTCCAGTAATGCCGATGTTAATAAAGATTTAAGATTACACGACATCACTGTGACTCGGAGTAGTTCCGATAAATCGCTCCTAACTGTCACCGGATCGATTAACAATCGGAGCGATCGATCTCACTATGTCTACTACGTTGTCACGAAATTTATTGCTAATGATATTTCGATCAAACAAGCGATCGTTCCAGTAAATATCGATATCGAACCTGGTAAATCTCAACCATTCACTTACGAAATTTTGGCAGATAGCCTTGATTCGATCGTTCCAGCCAGCATTAAGCCGATGGTGGTTAAGTATGAATACCGTTAATTAGTTGACAGTTAACTATCAACTGTCAACTGTCAACTGTCAACTGATTAATAGCCTAAAGCTGCTAAGACATCATTGGCATGAGTATCGGTTTTGACGCTAGTATCGACGTGGACGATATTACCAGTTTCATCGATCGCGTAGGTGACTCTTTTGGCATAGCCACCACCATCGACATCATATGCAGCAATTATTGCGCCATTTGTGTCGGCTAAAAGCGGAAAAGGGAGATCGAATTTTTTAGTAAAGGCTTGGTGATCGGATTCATTATCTTTGCTCACGCCGAGAATGACAATGCCTTTATCTTGATAGACAGCATAGTTGTCGCGAAAACTGCAAGCTTGCTTTGTACAGCCAGGGGTATCATCTTTGGGGTAGAAATACATCACAACTTTCTTGCCAGCTAACCCAGCTAGAGTTACTGCGTTGCCATTGGTATCTTTAACGTTAAAATCAGGAGCTTTTGTGCCTACAGCCAGAGCCATGAAATAATTTCCCTATGAATTAAAGATCGATATCACAACTAACTGTAAACGGAATGATATCGTTTTTCAAGGTAATAGTAGAATGGTACTGCCTTTTTGAATGTTCGGATCGATCGGGGTTTAAGAAATTTCGGTTGCTAAGTAGGCTCAATTGTGGAGTGCCATTCTAATTGAGGATACCTAATTCATCATTGCGCTGAGTGTGGCGGCTAATGTGGTGCCTGACGTTGATGTGACGATATCGATCGATCATAAATTACTGATGGGTTGCCAATCATAATTTTGGGTGATGGTTAAGCGCAGGAGATCGAAGACTTGACGGCAATGATTATGGCGATTGAGTGGTAATTCCTCATTTTTGACGACAAAGCTCAGTTTGACAGCCGACTGGGTAGCCGTGGTGATATCGATGAGGACTTCCGCTGTCACCAACTTGGCAAATGAGACTCGACCGGGAATCTCTCGTGCCATCAAATAATCTTCAATGTCGTAGACCGTTTCCAGCCCGCAACCCTCCACCAACTTTTTGAGTGTAGCGCGAACATCATGTGGTGATAGATTGACTAAAAAATCGCAGACATAACGGCACATAGTGTGTAAGTTTTAGAACGAAGGTTGAGTTATCTCACGATATCTTGACATATTCACGGACTAACTCACTAATCTATATTGAATATCTAGCCAATTGGTGGGGAAATGAACGGTAAATTTATTGTGTTTGAAGGAGTCGAAGGGGCTGGCAAAACTACCCAGATTTACCAGACAGCAGACTGGCTTCAAAGCATGTGTAGTCAGGATCGATCGGTAGTAATGACTCGGGAACCAGGTGGGACAAAGTTGGGGCAACAAATTCGCCAGCTTTTGCTCGACGATCCTCAGAGTTTAGTAACAAATCGTACTGAATTATTGCTCTATGGTGCCGATCGCGCACAACATGTAGAATCGACGATCGAGCCTCATCTCCAGCGCGGTGATATTGTGTTATGCGATCGATTTACTGATTCAACAATTGCTTATCAGGGTTATGGGCGAGGATTCGATCTAGATGAGATCGCTCGGGTGAATCAACTAGCTACAGGCGGCTTACAAAGCGATCTGACTTTCTGGCTCGATCTGGATGTTACCATCGGTTTGCAGCGAGTTTTATCACGCGGAAAACCCGATCGAATGGAACTGGCAACTTTAGATTTTCACCAACGAGTCAGACAGGGCTATCAAGAGTTAGCAAATATCTATCCAAATCGGATTGTTCGGATTGATGCTAATCGCTCTCAATCAGTTATCCAGATGGAAATTCAGGCAATATTAATGCAGGCTAAATGGCTCTGGAACAGTTGAGAGTTGGCAGTTGACACTTCTCTTCGAGACGCTTCGCGAACGGCTACGCTCAGTGCAAGCAGTTGACAGATGCTTTGCACTTAGGGTTCTCCGTAAGCGCAAAGCGCAGGCTCTGCCAACGTGTAGCGGATCGCAGAGAGGGTTTAGCGAGACAAAACAGCGCAACCTTGCAGCGAATCAAGACGAATTTGTTTGGGGAGATTAAAAACGGACTAATAACAACTATAGTTACCAACAGCAGGAAGCTCTAAACACCTGCTGTTGGTAACTATAGACAAATGATGCGATAATTCTAACTAAAATCAGCTTAAATCTTGGTAATTAGGATTGCTATAGTGGTTGTATCTATTGAACGATCGTAAATGTAGTATTCAGGAGAAAATATGACTAATTTACCTAATCCTAATCGCCGTCGCCGTTTGACTGCTGATGAATTAATCGCGGTTGGGGTAGCCTTGGCAGGGATTGGCACGATATTTTTTTGGGGGATCGGGCAACAATACCAACCGATGTTCCAAGGCGGTATTGCCAGCCCTGACAACGATAATGCCAATCGTCAAAATGGGTTGTTCGATGGTGGTACAGCTACCAATGGGCAACAAAAACGGGCGATCTCCAGTATCCCCCGCGATCGGCAAAATTCAGCTCCAACGACAACTCTAGTACCCCCGATCGTCAGCACCACCGAAGTACCAGTTGAAAGAAACACGACTTCTGTTGCTCCCATCGCGCCACCAGCGATCGTGGCTGTACCCACTACCACTAAACCAGCCTTTACAGATGTACCTACCCAGTTGTGGGCAGCAACATATATTACAGAACTGCGACGACGCGGGATTCTTGATGATTTTGGGACTGATAAATTCGATCCGAGCAAAGAGATTACTAGAGGCGAGTATGCTAAGGTAATCGATCGAGCATTTGCCGATAAACCAGCTACCGATATAGCCGTTGATTTCACTGATATTCCTACCAATTATCCCCGCAAGGAAGCTGTAGCTAAATCGGTACAGCGAGGGTTTATGACTGGCTATTCACCAACAAAATTTGCCCCCACCCAATCGATTCCCCGCTATCAGATGCAGATTTCCCTAGTTAAAGGATTGGAACTTCCACCAGCTCTAATTACCGAGAAAGTATTGAGTAAGTATGGCGATGCTAGACAACTGCCCCAATATGCTCGGGATAAAATGGCAGCCGCAGTAGAGTCAGGATTGGTAATCAACGATGACAAAACGGCAAATCTGCTCAAACCACTTCAAAATGCCACCCGCGCTGATGCCGCCGCTTTGATTTATCAGGCATTGGTAAAAGAAGGAAAAATTAAACCGCAGCAATAGGGGAGGGGATCGGGATGAGGTGTTGGGGTAAATCTTTTTGGTAAAACGCCCCAACACAAATCGCACAACGCTTACAGGCACTAGTGATGCTTTGCTGTTGATTCGATCGACTGTCATTGCTGAATTTTAGTGACAAAATTCTCTTACACACCCCCATCGGGCAACACTGATTAGCTTTTTTCCTTTAGTCATTAATCATGAACAAATCAGTGCGGTTAACTTCCTTAGATGTCTTTCGTGGGATGACAATGGCTACCATGATTTTGGTAAATATGGCTAGTCTTCCTGATGAAGGTAAAAAATATCTTTGGCTCGATCATGCCGCTTGGCACGGCTACACGATCGCCGATTTCGTCTTCCCATTCTTTCTCTATATTATCGGCGGCTCGATGGCTTTTTCACTCGCTAAATACACGAGTGGATCTGCACCGATAACTAAAAATATCTATTGGCAAATTGTCCGACGTAGCCTACTCTTATTCGGGTTGGGTTTAATATTAAATAACTTAGTCTGGAATTACAATTTAACCGATCCAAAGATATTTGCTAATCTCGATAGTTTGCGAATTATGGGAGTGTTGCAACGGATTGGAATTGCTTTTTTCTTTGCTTCGATCGCGATCTTAACCCTTTCCCACAGAGGGCTGTGGATTTTAGCTGGCGGAATTTTAGTTGGATATTGGTTAACCTTAACATTCATCCCTGCATTAGATAATGCTGATGGTGTATTTACAAAACTAGGCAACTTTGGATCTTATATCGATCGGCTAATTATTACCCCAGCACATTTACACAAAGGTTCTAGTTCGATGAGCGATCCTGAAGGGTTATTTGGGACTTTGCCATCACTAGTTAATATCTTGTTTGGTTACTTGACATGCTCATGGTTAAAGCGTCAGCCTGTAGCTACTCGTACCAGTCTCAATCTGTTGATGTTTGGATTAGCTGCTGTTGTGATTGGGTTAGTTTGGAATGGCTTTTTTCCAATTAATAAGAAACTATGGACGAGTTCCTTTGTGCTATTTACAACTGGATGGGGTTTGATTTCCCTAGCTGCTTGTTATGAATTAGTAGACGTTCGTAAGTATCGCCAGTGGTTTAAACCATTTGAAATTATGGGGGTGAATGCGATTTTTATCTATGTAGCTTCGATCGTCTTAATTAAGTTATTAATGGTTAATGAAATTGGCAAGGGAGAACAAGCTCGATCGATCTACGAGTTATTGAAAGAGCAGTTATTTGGATGGGCGGGTGCCCTTAATAGTGGCTTATTATTTGCGATCGCGACTGTCTTACTATGGCTGGGTGTATCGTACTTGATGTATCGTCAACGGTGGTTTTTAAAAATATAATTCTGATATTTAAATGTCAGCAAGCTGAAGTTCATCTATTTATGAGAAAATAGCCTTAATTTATAAATTAATAGATGAAAAAACAGAACCTCAGAATCAAGCTAAGTTTTGAGCAATTAATCATCCTCGCAATAATCTCGATCGCCACTACTATTCAGCTAACTTGGTTAATGCTCGATCGATCTGTCCCCACTTGGGATGATGCCTCTCACTTGACTAATGCGCTCAATTACCAAAGAGTCATCAGTCAGATTCAACTATTTTCATCAGATTGGTGGCACGAGCTATGGGCACAATCACCATCGTATACAGCACCATTTATCTATATTTTAACAGTTCCATTTCTAAGTATTTTTGGTAAATCTGTTAATTCAGGCATCTTAGTTAATATCCTATTTATAATCACTCTTGTCTTCACAATTTACTACCTCAGTAAGAGTGCATTTAGTACTCAAGTAAGTCTATGGGCATCTGGTTTATGTTTGATGTTTCCAGCTTTACTAAATATCCAAACTATGTATATGCTCGATTATGGGATTGTTACCATATCTTGCCTGACATTTTTGACACTAACGCTGTGGAAAGATGCGAATACACTCTTGAAAAGTTGGCAATGGAGCTTGATTTTTGGTGTTACTTTTGGTTGTTTGATGTTAAGCAAACCAACGGGATTTTTATTTGTACTCTTTCCGATTATTTTTTTGTTAGGCTCGTTCATCAAAAATTGTAACTGGTTGGGATTAATTCAGTTTGGAACAGCAATAATTATCTCTTGGTCGATCTTTGGTAATTGGTTTAGTCAAAACTGGGTGACAGTTATTACTTCAGCACTTGGAGCCAATGCGATGGGTAAAGCCGAGGGCGATCCTGCTGGTAATACTTTAGCAGGTTGGCTTTATTATGTGAGAATTTTACCAGAATTAATTTCGCTACCCATATTAGTTACTACAATCGGGCTAACGCTCCTGTGGATACTAAGAAAACAACCGATCGGTAATCCACTTAAAGCTCGAAAGTCTTTATGGTTACTGATATATTGTTTCGGTGGCTACTTTTTTTGTAGCCTAGCTACTAATAAAGATTCTCGATTTATTTTACCAATTTTCCCAGTAATAGGAATATTTATATCAGCTAGTTTTAATTTATTTCAAACTACTTGGGCAAGCAGATTGAGATGGGTTACAGTGGGGATAACTGGATCGATCGTCTTAATTAATCTATTTGGTATTCCTGGGGCGGATAATTTACTAAAAGTACCATATGGATATGGCTCGATTCATAGAGTAGATCTCAATTCAGCGTTCCCACATCAACAAATTATTCAAGAGATCGCTGACGATCGACCCTATCTCAAATCGACTATTGGTGTACTAGCATCTAGTCACGATCTAAATGCCGAAAATCTAAATTTATATGGTGCTTTGGCAGATTTTCAGGTTTATGCTAGATATTTTGTACATAGTGCCAAAACAGAGCCTCGGTTAATTGAGAAAGATCTTAAAGCTGTAAACTGGTACATTACTAAAACTGGAGATATTGGATATATCGATCGGAAGGTGTTAGCTGTCATCGAACAAAATCCCCAATTAGATCTCGATCGAACGTGGCAAATGCCCGATACTAGTATTGTCAAGTTGTATAAACGTAAAAATCTACCGATTTTAATCGAACCTATTTCCGAACATCTTCAGAAAGTCCGACTAGAAAAAGTTATTATTTCCCCATCTTCAGAGCTAGCAGTTAATACTACTTATCAGCTCAGTGGCGAGCGAGATTCACTTCAGAATGGGCTACTATTACTAACATGGCAAAGTAAAGATCGCACTTGGAATCACGATCGAGCGATTGGATTGGGAAATTTATATTTACAGCACACAAGCAATCACAGTTTTCGGGTGACTGAAAATTCAGCCATGCTACCCCCAGAAAAGTCATCACTAGGCGACTATCAGCTTACAGCTACCTACCTCGATCGAAAAACTGGAGCAACATTTCCGCTCATAGTACCTGAAATTGAGATTCGATCGACAATAAAGGATATATTCGAGCCAGATGCAATTTCTAAACTGCAACAGTTGAGTAAGTTATTTGCTCGAGGTAAAATAGACGCAGTATTTAGTGAGCTTAATACTTTAAACCAATACGATCCCACTCAAGACTATTTGAATCAAGCACAACAAGCCCTGAAATATCGAATCAAACAGGGTGAATCTCAGTTAGAGCTAAAATATACCCTCGCCCTGACTCAAGTATTGCAGCGTCAAATCGAACCATTACTAGATAACTTAACTAGGATCGTGCGACAAGATGCCCAAAACCCTTATGCTTGGATGTATTTAGGATTTGTGAGATTGTATCACTGGCAGCCACAAGCAGCAGAAACAGCTTTTCAGATGACAGATAAACTACCATCACCACCTCAAGAATTAGCCACCCTCAAAATAGTCTCAGCTTTATTCCGCTTCGATCTATTCCAAGCTTGGCAAAGATGGCAGGTAACAGTTGACAGTTGACAGTAAATCTAGATTTCATTATTCCCAAAGCTCGATCGTCTCCACAATTACAGTAACAGTCGTCACTATCTGGGGAACACTAGACAAGACATCAATCACAGATACTAGCCAACTTATGGATGCGGATGAACTATTGTGGCGATATCGTGGTGGCGAACGGGATTTTACCGCAGTCGATGTGAGCGGATTTAGTTTAGTCTCACAAGACTTAATCGATATTGTCCTCAGCCAAGCCGATTTACGCAAGAGCAATCTCACTTTTGCCTATCTCAATCGCGCTCAGTTACTCAAAACTAACCTTTCTAGTTGCAAGCTCAGTGGGGCGACACTCATCAGAGCCGATCTTCAAGGTGCCAATCTTCGAGATGCAGATTTACATGGAGCTAATCTCCAATTTGCCGATTTTCGCGGTGCAGATATGACATGGGTAAATCTCATCGATGCCAATCTAATGGATGCTGACTTGCGAAATGTCAATCTCAGCGGGGCTAATCTCAGTGGTGCTTGTTTGCGGGCTGCCAATTTTCGCGAAGAAAAACGCAGTTATAATTCCAATCTCCGCAGTGCCAAACTCTGTCGCGCCGATCTCCGCAATGCCAACATGGCGGGGGCAAATTTATCGAAAGTCGATCTCAGTTATGCCAACCTCACTGAAGCAAATCTCAAAGGTGTAGATCTCACTGGTGCAAATTTGACAGGGGCAAAATTGAATAATGCCATCCTGACTGAAGCAAATTTGCACGAAGCACATCTACCTCATGCAGATCTCTCGCTTGCCAAACTCGAACGCGCAATCCTGACAGCTTGCGATCTGACTGGAGCAAATCTGTCAAAAGCAATTATGTCAAAGATCAAGTTAGCAAATAGTAATTTGAGTTACGCGGATCTCACTGATGCTCGAATGCACCATGCAGATCTGACGCGGACAATTTTGTGCTATTCAACGATGGTAGGCGTAGAATTGATCGAGGCACATCTAGCCAAAACCGATTTAGAAGACGCCAATCTGACAAATGCCAATCTCATGCGTGCAGAAATGAGCAGTGCCAGTACCATCGGTACGATTCTAACTGGTGCCAAGATGCCAGATGGTAGAATGTATGCCAACGTGTAGCATATTTTCAAAATCCGACTATAGAACCCAAGTGATATCTTGTGAGGATGAATCGACCGACAGATATTGGTGAGGATGGGCGGGTTTGTTCTAATTTAGTAGTGCTTGGCGGAAATTATTAGCATAAACCCGCCCTCCCCACTCCTCCTCGATTGGGGAAGGTTGAAGATCTGTAGTTTGAATTTAAGAAATTGGCATACTTACATCTTTTACGAGTACGAGAATATTAGCGATCTATGTCGTTCGGGTACCCATGAAGCGGCGTTTTTATTCAGGGGTTCCCCCCGAATAAAAAAACGACATGACAGGGCACCCCTACAGATAACTTGTGTCGCAGGGTGGATTAATTGTCAGGGGAGAAAAGATCCAGATCTGTTAATGCACCCAAACTACTCGAAGAAACCAACTTAGCGTATTTACCCAAAATTCCAGTTTGATAACGTGGTGCGGGGGCTTGCCAGTTGGCACGACGAGCGGCTAATTCTGCTTCAGAGACATTTAACTGTAATAGTCGCTCAGGAGCATCGATCGTGATACTATCGCCTTCATGAACTAGCGCGATCGTGCCACCGACATAGGC
>JAJAZF010000093.1 GCA_026785875.1 Chamaesiphon sp.
CCTTTGCTACATATGGGGGGTGACGGATGTGACCCTTCTTTTGACTCAGATGAAAATTTTTGATTATTTTCAAGAAGAGAAGAAAGGATTTCATCGGTAGAAGACTTACTACATTCTTCGGATGGATATTCCCAAACTTCCCGTAACCGCACCCCTTGAATCATCTTTCCATCGCGAGTGTGTTTGTGAGCGATCGAATGCCCCAGGCTATCATTGCAAAGTTCTAACAGCGATGGAGTAAAGTTCTTGATACTCTTAGACTTCAGCCCAGACTCATCACAATAGCCCTGGTAGCTCTTATACAGAAGCCCGCAAGCGATTGAGCCTTTTGGGTCGATCACCAACTTGTCGGAGAAGAACGCCGCGATCGAATCTTCCCTGACTGTCATTTCCCAGTTGAGGTGCTTAACAGCTTCAACACTGCCAGCCCCGCGAATAATAGCGGTCACAGCTTCGTCTGGAATCGATAGCAGGTAGGTGGTAAAAGCAGTTAATTCAGCCTCAAACTCTGGGGTCAGGTCACGGCGATCCTTCTCTTCAACACGGGAAAGACAGGGGAAATCTAGCTTCCGGCGTTTAATCGCAAAACTTGAATCGCCAACAAAAGTAGGGGAGTTAGCGGCAATGACGAACATCCCCTTAAAAATAAAGTTGGTCGCGTCCTTTCCCTTTCGTTCATACCGAATCGGGTCTTGTCCCGTAGCCGATTTAAATACGCTCAAACCCCCGACCCGCTTATCTTCATCGGTCATTAGCACCAATCGTTTATTCATCAGATTTGCAGATTCAAAGCGGCTCTCGTTCAGTTCTGCGATGGTGGTCGAGTGGGTATTTTCCTTCCCCACTAACATCGATAACAGACCCATAAACGCACCTTTTCCATTGGCACCACTACCAAACAAGTAGAGGAACTTTTGAAGGTCAGCACGTCCGGTTAAGACCGCTTGGCAGAAGGCGAGCGCAATATCTTTTAACTGCCGATTCTTATTGGTGAAAGTATCTAGAAAATCATCGATATTTCCCCAATTACCCGCAACAGCCGCATAGGGTCGGGGAAGTTGCCAAGTAAAGCCATAATCTGGCGAGTGCTCTAATAATTGACCTGTTTTAAGCTCCAGCACTCCATTAGTGAAGGGGAGGTAGAGTAGATTTGATGCTTCTGTCCAGCCCTCATGGAGAATCTCGCCGATCGCGAACTCGATCGTGTTGCGGACATAACTAGGAGAGAAAGTATTGATTGCTTCCTCCAAATATTTCCGAACCTCATAAAATATGTATTCGTTAGAGCAAGTGATCCACTTGCCTTTCCCGTCATATCTCCAAAACTGCTTGCAACTGGCATCGAACCGAATCGCATCCTCGAATAAATCCTTGAATACCTTCTTGGACATTTCCAGGGCTGACGGGAGGGATTCTTTTTTCTCTTTGTCACCTTCCTCAATTTTGACGGTGATATCTTGGGCATTCTCGATCGCTTGCTCGAAAGCCACTTGACCCGCGCCGAACAGGAAGTCATCTAGTCCCTTGTATTGGTCATCCCACTTAATCGATCGAGCCTCACAGCCAAATGCACCAAATAACCGCGCCAATTTCTGACGTGCTCTTTGAACTCGCTTGACGGTTTGGGGATTACTATCCCGATCGAATGCGATATAGATAGTTCGACCATCAGTAGCAAGTGCTTGAAGGTCGGGGATTAGGCTTAATTGGCTTCCTGAACCATCATCATTGTCAGATGAGGACTTATAGCCAGAATCGATACCAGGGAGCGAGATGACC